>JASHRR010000321.1 GCA_030037185.1 Xanthobacteraceae bacterium
TCACGCTCCCCAAGCCTTGCCGCCGCAATAATTCGCGTGGCGATGAGTTCGCGCAGCACGTCAGGCTCGGCATTGTCTTGGAGTTTTTTAAAGGCGGCGTCCAGAATTTCGCTCATCTCCGCAAGTGCCTCGGGTCCGAACGCCCCACGTGAACGCATTGGCATAATCGCTATTTCCCACTCATAGCGGTAGAACACCCGCGCGACCGTACCCACGGGCATTGTCGATAATGACTTAAACTTTGGTAACTTATCACTTTGTGTTAACGCCGGGCGCGATCACTGCCATTCGCGTGGCCGCGTAGCAGTTCCGGTCTGTCGCCCCAGTTTACGGGCAAACCGAGCCCTTACATGGCCCCGGCCCTTGCGCTCACTTTCGGTTCTGTGTCGGCGGCCGAAGCGGCTGCGCGGGGGCAACATATTGCGAATCCCGCCACTGCCACCATCCGTAAGCGAACCGGGTCGAGTTCGCCCCGGCTTGCAGCCGCAATAATTAGCCCGGCGATGAGTTCGCGCACCCCTTCTGGCTGGGTAGTACAATGAAGCTCCTCGCAGGCAGCGTCAAAAGCTTCGCTCATTGCAGCAGTTGCTTCAGGATTAAATACGCCTTGTCCTGTAGAGGATGGCATGGCCGTTTGCCCCAGCCGTTGCTCCTCACTCCCCTGTTGCAAAATGGACACAAGTTCGGCCACCGTCAAATATAATTCCGATAAATTCCTTTATCTGCAACTTCCTGGGGCATTCATAAAGTGAGCCTGCAAATCCATTTGCGGCCACTTCCACTCCGAAATATGACGCCCCTGTGCGGTCCTCCGGCCCGCACATGCGCTACACTCGCTGCGGCAAGCTGGGTGCGACGGCTGCGCTCAATTGGATCACCACAGATCGCCGGGTGACTCCCGACGATGATGCGCCGCGCACTCCTGGGCCGCCGGTTTGGCCGTTCGAAGTGCAGCAGACATCCGCAATGGCGTGCATTACGATTAGCGGATGACTGAATGCTGCACGCCGCCGCAACTCGTTTTGCCTCCACGACCCGACCGGCTGCCTCTCATTCGCGAGGCGTTCCGGCTCGAATGGTTTACTATCGGCTGGATGACGATTGAGGCCATCGTTGCCATTGCTTCGGGGTGGGCCTCAAGCAGCCTTGTTCTAATCGCCTTCGGCCTTGACAGCGTGATCGAGTTGGCATCGGCCGGAGTTCTTATATGGCGCTTATCGGTGGAGCTGCGCCACGGCCAAACGTTCTCCGAACGCGCCGAGCGCACCGCGAGCCGAGTTGGCGGCGCGTTGCTGTTCCTCTTGGCGGCTTACGTCACGACTGCGGCCCTGTGGCACTTATGGCAAGGTAAGGGCGAGGAATTTTCGTGGCCCGGCTTCATCGTAGCATTAGTCGCAATACCGGCCATGCGTTACTTGGCGCTTCGCAAGATCACCATCGCCGAGAAGATCGGCAGTCGGGCACTTCGCGCGGATGCGATGGAAGCTGTCACGTGCGGTTGGTTGTCATTCGTGGTGGTCGCAAGTCTCGCGGTTCAATGGCTGTTCGGCGCGTGGTGGGCTGACAGCATTGGTTCACTGGCGATCGTGTGGTTCTTGATCAAGGAAGGTCGTGAGGCTTGGTCCGGCGATGAATGCGGATGCTGCTAGAATCGCGCCGGCACAAGGCATCGGCGGACCATCATTATTCGTCCTCGCGAATATCGCTAATCTGGTTCGTCGGGGCCAATCAATCGGAAATCAAGCGGGGCGACCCGAAGGCGGCCCCTTGATTGCCGCTTGCGTGGGTCGACCTAGTCTTTGCCCTTGCCCTCGCCCTGCAGCAGCCGCGATCCCATAGCCATCAGCGCCTGTCCGGTGGAGATCGCATAGCTCGCGTCTTCCGCCGTGAGCTTCAACTGCCGGGTCGCCCATTCCCGGTAAACGATCGCCGCATCGGGGAACGAACGTGCTGAGGCCATTTTTGTGGCGAATTCCGCCGCCAGCGTCGCTTCCGACTGGATTCTCTCCAACCAGTGGCGGTTGACCTCTTGTATCTTTTCGAACAGCTCTGCTTGGAATCGGCCGAGGCGTTCAGCTTGCACGACCCCATCTTTGGAGGGACTGGACGTCCTGCTCTGAGAGTCCTTTGGGGTCATGCGAAACTCCCCCGCATCAGCTCACAAAAAGCCCGCGCCAGCCGACGCGGGCAGGAATGCCAAATGATCACCTTACCGGGGCAACTTTGCAGGTGATTGTCCTATGCTGCGCCGATCGGGCAGCATCGTCAATCGGGCCGCCGCCGTGTATCAGCCTTTGTCATTCGCTGCTTTCTCCGACCGTCTTGCCGATCTTCGGATTGACGAGGTGCACCGATCCGCACGCAAGGCAGGTAACGCCTAGAACTTCGGTCTCATTCGGATTCGCCGTCGTCCCCCGCGAACCCATGGACTCGGAAGCCCGTATTTGGACAGCGGAAGATGAATGGCGGCATTGAGCTTCTAACCCGCCGCGAGGTGACTTTCATTGAGACTAGTCAATGTGCTTGAAGCGGATTAGCGTCCCTTGGCCGTGGGGGCATCGGGCGTCGCAAGCTCGCGCCGCGCGCGCTCGCGGTACCCGTACCATGCTGGTTCAGGTGCCCGACCAGGCTTATCGACCACCGCGTCGGGATCGACGCCCTCGATCAAGCACAGAGCGCGGGCGACCGTCTCTAGCTCGTCGGCCGCGGTCATGATTCACACGCTGCTCGGCGGAATTCGCAGGTGTCCGGGATCAGAAGGCAGTATGTCGATTTCGACGCCCGGCAATTTCGACAAGAGCAGAATTAGGCCGGCGGCCATCTTCAGGTCTCTCTGCAGTTCCGGCTGATCGCACGACAATCGTGAGTTGCCTCTGGCGAGAAGTCGTTCAGCCAGAGCTTCGATGTCTTGATACTTCATGAGCACCCCCTCCCCTCGTACCGCCCTTAGCTGAATTCAGCTAAATTATTTTGCTCTAGTCTGCAACTGGACATCAGGCGCCGTGCTTTTCCTTGGGAAAGCATGGTTCGCGCGTATGAGGGAGCTTGGGTCGCCGCGGCGCTCCGGCGGGTGGCTAAGGCGGCGAAGCGATGAGAGGGTCGGCGGGAACTCGACTGCGACCTGGCTGTGTCCGCATGGTCTGCAGCGCCGGTATCTCAACGAGAGCCAGCGGGCGATGGCGGCGGCGAACGTGCGCCAATCGGCGCAGCATGTTGCCCGTCGCGTAGTGCGGGAGAACCAATTCTAT
>JASHRR010000322.1 GCA_030037185.1 Xanthobacteraceae bacterium
AGAATTGGGATTGCCCTTGTTGTTGGCGATGTCGCTCAGGATGTTCTGCAAGCCGGCGCGGTCGAGCCCGCCGATGAACCAGCCTACATCCACGCCGAACAGCTCACCGCCCTCCCGGAACGCCAGGCTATAGGTAAAGAACAGCCATAGGATGCTGATCAGGCAGGTGATGGCAAAGCTCGTCATCACGGTGTCGCCCACGTTCTTCTTGCGCACCATGCCGCCGTAGAACAAGGCAAGGCCCGGAATGGTCATCATCAGCACGATGGCCATCGAGGTGAGCATCCAGGCGGTGTCACCGGAATTGGGCGAGCATTCCTTTTGGACCTTCGAGTCGCATGCCAGCGTCTCGACCGTCGCCCCGGAGGACTCAGCTGCCGGCGCCTGGTCCTGGGCGCGGACCGGCGTGTAGACAGAGACGGTAAGGCACAGGCCGAGCAGGACTCCGAAAATGAGAGCCATGAGTCCCGCACGTTTAGGCTTCTTGATCGTCATGGTGTTGCTCCTGTCCATGGAGGTGGAGGTGCGGGTGCTCAGATCGCCGCAGCACCGGTTTCGCCGGCGCGGATGTGCACGGCGCTTTGAAGGTCGAGAACGTTCTTGCCGTTCCCGGTCTGGCCGAGCCTGAATGGCTTGATGACGGCAATCACAAGTTTCATGAACTCCCCCTGAGCGTGCGGGCCTGCGGTCGCAGACGCCGGCGGTATCAACAAAGCTTCGCCGCGCGAAGTCTAAGCCCCCCCGCGAGCCATGCCGGGGCCAAGGAATCAAACGGCGTGCCAAGTCGCCGGCCCAAGTGCGCGGAAATGGAGGAATTCAAAGGCGAGGCATGGCAGCTCGGTCGCTCCGATCTTGATTGAAATGCCGAGATTGGGTCGGCGGGCTCTGCGAACGGGCGACGGCTTTCGCGAGCCGCGGCCACGACGCCTGGGCCGCGATTTCGTCGACCTCTGCTGGTGGTAATTTTGCTTGGTTCAAGGCTGGCAGCTGCCGGGAGAGCACCGCCATGGCTGCACATGTTTTGATCGATATGACTGAAATTTAGACTGATCGATTTTGATTACCGCTCGCGGTTGGTGGATGCCTTAAGATGGCCTGGACAACAAGGCTTTGGGTGAATTCACAATTTCTGGCGCGGGTGGTCGAGCCATCTTAGTTAAACTTGTTGTTAAAGATAATGCAACCCAGAGCTTCCGGCAGTTAGCAGCCTATAGTTTACTCGCAATGCCTAGATTTTAGATTGTCTGGCTCGCAAGACCTGCTGGCGCGATCAGTCCACGGCGATCTGCGAACGCGATGCCTTAAAAAACGCCAAAGCGAGGGGTCCGGAGTGAATGTTCGCAGCCTGATGACATGGTCCGCCGAGGTGGAAACCGCCTCCGGCGATTGCGCCGATCCATGTGCTCTCAGCCAAGAAGGCGTTGATGGCCGGGACAAGCTCCGGGAACGCGCCAGCGATCGCCTGATCTCAAAACCTCAAGAAGTCTCTCTTATTTCTCGGTCGGCTGCTGCGGCCTCTGCGCGGAGCACCCGGGTGACGCCGTTGCGGCGCCCGATGACGGGTTTGCGAGCTGCCCGTTGATCGGCTTGAACTGCGGGGAGTGGCGAGCAAGGGATACGCCGTGGATTAGACTTCAAAGCACTCCAGGCTCTATATTTGCCTAGTTCCAATATAAGTTAAGATGTCAGCCCCGTCGGCATTAAAACTCGCCGGCGAATTCGACCCGGAGCGGATTTCCGATCACCTGCGTCGTCGGGCGATTTGGCTTATGGGCCATCGTTTTTAGCAAGGCCCAGAAATAACGTGGAGAATACAAATTAACGACCCCGGCGAGAACTCAGTCCGATCGCAATACACTCCCAATACTATCCAAAAAACCTAAGGTCGTCGATGCATATTTTCTCACCCTGTGTCAAAACAATAAACAGATCCTAGAGCAGTGATTTGTCTTGATTGTCGAAATTCGCGCCGATCCATCCAAAATGGAAAATGAAAGAGGCCCCGGCTTTCACCAGGGCCTCCCCATGACGACGAGGGCGGTTGCCGGGTATTCGCCCCAGTCGTATCTCGTTCGTGGCCCCTTGCCTCAGGGCGCTGACCGCGGCCGCAACGGACCGCGGCGCCTGACTGCAGGTCCTCAAGGTCGGACCCCTCCGATCCCAGATTGGTGCCGATCGGCGCGTTGACGGAACCCCGACATGGCGTTGGTGCGGGCAGCCGAGTCGGCGGGTGCTGGCGCGTACGAGTGGAATGCGTGTGAGCTTGGCAAAACTGACCGCAGATGTGACCAAGCCGGCGCGCAAGAAAAGTCCGTGCGGGGCGGGTGCGGAACCTGCTGTCACAGCGCCGCCGCATCGGTTTCGCCGGTGCGGATGCGAATCGCCTGCTCAAGGCCGAAAACAAAGATCTTGCCATCTCCGATTTGGCCGGTCTTGGCCGCGGCTGTGATCGCCTCAACGGCCTTGTCGGCCTGGCTGGCCGGGACGGCGACCTCGATCTTCAGCTTCGGCAGGAAGCTCACGGCATACTCGGTGCCACGATAAATTTCCGTATGGCCCTTTTGGCGCCCGTAACCCTTGACCTCGGTGACAGTCATCCCGTGCACCCCAATCGCGGTAAGCGCGTCGCGGACCTCGTCGAGCTTAAATGGCTTGATGATGGCCACTACGATTTTCATGGGTTCCTTCCCCGCTAAGGCCCGTTCTGATGACCCAGATCGGGCGATCTCTACGCAGCGACCTCAAGCCCGGCCATTCGCCGTGTGAGTGATCGCCGGGGCCGACGAATCAAACGCCGTGCCAACTTTGCGAAGCATTGCATGTTTGTCGAGCGACGCCGGCACACATGTCACATTCGCCCCTGCCGATTGGAGAAGCGCCCGGCCCGGCCAAAGGGCGGATGCGGTCTGACTATTCTATAGGCAGATGAGAGGGGCGCCTCTTTGCGGGGCACCCGCTTATGGCCCCGCGAGCCTGTTATTGGAGAGCTTCGCCGTGAAGCGAAATATCGAGCCCCTCGCGCTCCTCCTCCCGGGAAGCCCGCAACGGCGTCAACGCGCCGACTATTTTCAACAGGATCATGGTGATTCCCCCTGACCATGCCATCGTGACGACAATTCCATAGAGCTGCGTCAACACTTGTACGGGGTGGCCTTCCAGAAGGCCTGGATTGCCGAGGGGTGTGGCGGGCGAGACCGACACTGCAGCCGTTGCGAACACGCCGCACAATAGCGTGCCGGTCACCCCGCCTACACCGTGGACGCCGAATACGTCCAGTGAATCATCGTACTTGTAGATGCGTTTGACCGTCGTGCAGGCATAGAAGCATATTGCGCCGGCCGCGATGCCGATCACGACGCCGTGCCACGGCAGTACGAAACCTGAGGCAGGAGTAATGGTTCCAAGCCCGGCCACGGCCCCTGACACCATGCCCAGCACCGAGGGCTTGCCGCGAACCCGCCATTCGATGGCGATCCAGGTCAGAGCGCCTGCGCATGCCGCGAGATGTGTTGAGACGATAGCCATGACGGCCCTGGAATTGGCGCCGAGCGCGGACCCGCCATTGAAGCCAAACCAGCCGACCCACAAAAGCCCCATGCCGACGATGGCCATCGACAGATCGAACGGGGCGAGATTCTCGGTGCCATAGCCCCGCCGGGGACCCAGCGTAAGCGCGGCCGTCAAACCGGCCACGCCGGCATTGATGTGCACCACCGTGCCGCCGGCAAAGTCAAGCAGACCGGCGCTGCCAAGGAAGCCGCCGCCCCAGACCCAATGCGCGATAGGAACGTAGGAGAAGGCCAGCCACAGCGCAGAAAAGAGCAGGAAGGCGGCAAACCGCATCCGATCGGCGACCGCTCCGGCCACCAACGCAACCGTGATGATGGCGAAGGTCATTTGGTAGAGCATGAACAGGGCTTCAGGGATTGATTTTGCCAGCCCGCTGATGGAGTCCATCCCCAGGCCGTGCAGGAATAGCCGGTCAGCCGATCCGAGCCAGGCGCCGTCCCCGGTGAACGCCAGGCTGTAGCCGAACGCGATCCACAGGATCGACACCAGCGCGGTCGCGGCGAGGCTCTGCGCCATGGTGGCGAGCACGTTCTTCTTGCGAACCATGCCGGCGTAAAACAGCGAAAGGCCTGGAATTGTCATCATCAAGACGATAGCGGTCGCGACGACCATCCAGGCCGTATCTGCCCGGTCGATCTCGCCTGCCTGTGCGAAAGCCGGCGCGGCAGTGACGGTCCCGAGCGTTGCGGCGAATCCCCGCGCCGCCACCCGACATGACATTGCGGTCATGGCTTTTCCTGACCCATCGGTTCTAGAGTGCGTCGCTGTCGGTTTCGCCGGTGCGGATGCGCAGCGCATGGTCGAGCGAGGCGACGAAAATCTTCCCGTCGCCGATCTGTCCGGTCCGCGCTCCGGACGTGATGGCTTCGACGGCGCGGTCCACCTGCTCGGCCGTCACGGCGACTTCGACGCGAACCTTGGGCAAGAAGTTCACGGTGTATTCGGCGCCGCGGTAGATTTCCGTATGCCCCTTCTGTCGCCCGTAGCCTTTTACTTCCGTTACCGTCATACCGCTTATCCCGAGCCCGTTCAGCGCCTGCCGCACTTCGTCGAGCTTGAATGGCTTGATGATCGCGATGATGAGCTTCATTGACGGCCGCCCCCTTTTTCCTGTCGCGCCGTGCCGGCCTCAGCCGCAGCATTTTTCGCCCGCCTGCCTTCCAGCCGAGCCGCGCACGATGTCTAAAAGAATGCCAGATGCCGCATTTTACGGCAAACGGAATTCGTTTTGTTTAGCGCCCGCCACAAGCGACTTCAAATACTTGTGGCGCTCAAGCAATGCCCGGTGGATTGCCCACAGGCCTGCACAACTTTTAATCATCGGTTCGGGCCGCCAGATTTGTAAAGAAACCTCCCCGACTTTTTCTCGGTGCGCGCTGCCTCGCCGGGTGGCAGAAACATAACGCGAACGGATAGCCCGACATCGTGAAAATGTGGGTTGATCGACCACGCCAACCGCAAACAGTCGTCGCGGCTGCTGACTGTGTTGGTGAATATCCGTCTCGCGCCGCCCTAACCTCGGCTTAATGAAGCTTGCCGCTTGCCAGGCGAGAGAGATGCCGGCACTGAGGGACCCTTCACTCGGGAGAGTGACGGCGCTCTCTTAGCAAGCCCTCCTGCGCGACCGAGGCCACCAGCGTGCCATTGCGGGTGAAGATCAAACCTCGCGCAAAACCTCGGGCGCCGCCTGCGCTCGGGCTGTCCTGGGCATAGAGCAGCCATTCATCAGCCTTGAACGGTCGATGGAACCACAACGCGTGATCAAGGCTTGCCGCCATCAGGTTCCTTTCGAACACGGTGCGTCCGTGCGGCATCAGAGCGGCATCGAGCAGCATCAGATCCGACGCGTAGGCCAGGACGCATTGATGAACCGCTGCCACGTCCGGCAGCGCGCCGGTGGTGCGTATCCACACATTGAATCGGCCGTCCGGAAATTTCTTGCCGAGATACCGCTCGAACTCGACAGGACGAAGTTCGATCGGCCGTTCGCGCTCGAAATAGCGCCTGATCGGATCCGGCATCATCGGCAAGACGCGTTGCCGGATCTCAAGGTCGCTCGGCAGGTCTTCGGGGCCAGGCACCTTGGGCATTTCGGCCTGATGATTTAGTCCCAGTTCGTGCCCATGAAACGATACTGACATTGAGAAGATCGCGTGACCATGCTGGATCGCCACCACGCGCCGGGTGGTAAAGCTGCGGCCGTCCCGAATGCGGTCGACCTCGTAGACAATCGGAACCTTGGGGTCTCCGGCCAGCAAGAAATAAGCATGAAGCGAATGCGGTGGCCGCTCCGCAATCCCCTCGACCGTACGGCACGCCGCAACCAGCGCCTGACCAATCACTTGGCCGCCGAACACCCGCTGCCAGCCGACTTGCGGCGAGCGGCCCCGAAACAGATTTACTTCGACACGCTCGAGATCAAGGATGGCGAGCAAATCCTGTACCGCAGAGCTCATGGACCGCTCCCACGAGGTTGATATGCGAACGCAGACAGGCTTTAAGTCACGCTTGAGACGAAATCGAAGTCAATATACGTCGACGGTTCAGGTGCCATGCCCCGCGCGAGTGAGGCATCAGCGGCCCCTCGGCGCGTGCGCGAGGTCTCGTGGTACTGGATCGCCCGCTCCCGGCGTCGCGGGGTCAAGCTTTGCAGGCGGCGCGGACACGGTGGATCACCGCTCAGAACGCGACGCCTGGGCCGTCCTGAATTTCTCAAGCCTCTGAAAAGGCCGACGAATTTGCCAGCACCGACGAACGGTTATGCGGATGTCCTGATCGCAGGCGGCGGATTTGCCGGGTTTGCGCTCGCAATCGCGCTACGCCAGGCGCTGGGGGCGAATTTTGCCGTCACATTGGCAGATCCGGGACTCGATCGGCCCCGTGGCCAAGCCGGAGATGTTCGCGCTTCGGCAATCGCGGCTGCCCCACGCCGCATGTTCGATGCGCTCGGCGTCTGGGATGCGGTCGCCGATGAGGCGCAGCCGATCCTCGACATGGTGGTCACCGACAGTCGCGTCCATGACGCAGTACGGCCGGTGTTCCTGACCTTCGGGGGCGAGATCGAACCGGGCGAACCATTCGCCCACATGATCGAGAATGATCGGCTGGTCGCTGTCCTTTCCGCCAAGGCACGATCGAGCGGCGTCACCCTCGTCGCGGCGTCGGTTGCTGAGTTCGCGGCCGAAACACCTTGCATCAGGGTCGTGCTCGAGGACCACGCGGCGCTCCGGACCAGGCTCCTGGTGGCAGCGGACGGCGCCCGGTCGCGGCTTCGCGAGCGCGCCGGCATCGCGATCAACGGCTGGTCC
>JASHRR010000323.1 GCA_030037185.1 Xanthobacteraceae bacterium
ATCGTAGCAGTCGAGGGTGGCCTCCTCGATCAGCTCGTCCAGTTGCGCCGAGGTAGCGGCTTCGGCTGTTTGCAGCTTGCTCATGCAGTCCCCCCTTCCAAGGCGACGAAATGCACCCATGGAGGTGATTCGCTAGGCCCGAATTATGCCGAACGTCATTGGCCCCGTTTAGTGCGTAAACGCACTTAAGCTGTCGAAATCCGCATAAAAAAGGGCGCCCCTAGTGAAAACAAGCGCGTGGATGAACCTTGCTTGCGCTCACCGCGCCGGCTCGCCCAACGGATTTGGCGCCCCGCAATTGGCGGCTCCCGGGCGCGCCTGCAGCCGCATCAATCCCCACGGGCTTGGCATCGGCCCGACCGGCGCCTCGATCAGGATCGGCGAGCGGTCCTCAACGGCGCGGCCGAGCATGCGCAAAAGCGCATCCGGCGAGTCCGCCCGTCCGAACGGCACATCGAACGCCCCAGCCAGGCGATCGAAGGCCGGATTGCGCAAATCGACCTCGTAAGTGGCGCCGAACTGCTCCTCCTGGAAACGCTGCACATTGCCGAAATGGCCGTCGGCGAATACCACCACCGCCACGGCGAGATTGTATTTGCGCATGGTCGCCAGTTCCTGCATGGCCCAGCCGAAGCCGCCGTCGCCAGTGATGCTCACGACCGGGCGGCCCGGATTACCGGCGGCGACGCCGAGTGCGGTCGGGAAGCCATAGCCGAGCGTACCCTGGTAGCCGGGGTTCACAAAGGTTCCGGCCTGGTAGACCGGGTACATGCAGCGCGCCAGATAGCCGATCTGGGTGAGTTCGTTAACCAGTACGCCTTCGTCCGGAATGGCCGCGCGCAGCGACCGGATGTAGGACATTTGCGGCTCTGCAGCGCTTGCCTGGTCGCTCGCCCAGGCGCGGACCTTGTCGAGATCAACGTCGGGTCGGCGGCGCGGCACTGCGGCCGCCAGCGCTTCAAGTCCGAGCCGCGCGTCGGCCGCGATGCCGATCGCGGCGCTGCGCGGCGGGCGCCATGCAGCGGGATCGACGTTGAGCCAGACGTACTGAATGCCCGGTGCCTGCCATGACGGGAGTCCGAACGTGGTGTCAGCAAAGCGGCTACCGACCACCAGCACCACATCCGCATGGGGGAACACCGCGCGGCCGCCGAGCGCGTTCAGGGCGAGCGGATGCCGATCGGAGAGGGCGCCGCGTCCGTTTTCGCTCATCACCACCGGTGCGGACAATCGCTCGGCCAGCGCCGTGAGCGCCGCCGGGGCGCCCGCCGCGAGAACGCCGCCGCCCGCATAGATCACCGGAAAGCGACTCCTCGCGATCAGCGCGGCCGCCTTGTCGATCGCTGCAGGATCGGGGCGTATCGGTTCGTCCTCATGGAGCGGCGGATCGATAAGCACGCAATCGGCGCTCGCCGCAAGCACGTCCGGCGCGATTTCCAGCGCGACCGGCTGCGGCCGGCCGCTGTGCAACTCTTTCATCGCAGCGCGCACGAGCGCGGGTACCTCCGCCGGCTTTGCGGCCTGTGCCTGCCACTTGGTTACGCAGCCGAGGATCGCCGACTGGTTGCGCACTTCGTGCAACAGGCCATATCCCTTGCCGATCGCGGCCGAATGAATGTTGCCGACGATCGCCAGCACCCGCGAGTTGCACGCATACGAAGTGGCAAGCCCCGCCATGGCATTGAGCAGGCCGGGGCCGGGCACCACCATAAAGCCCCCCGGCCGCCCGGTGGTGCGGGCGTAACCGTCCGCCATGTAAGCGGCCGCCTGCTCGTGGCGGGTCACGACGTAGCGGATGCGGTCGCTCACCTCGCGAAGACCGTCGACCGCCCAGTCGAGCTGCACGCCGGGAATGCCGAACAAATCGGTGATTCCCTCGCGTACCAGTTGGCGCGCCAACGCCTGTCCCCCGGTCAATCGCATGACGGCGTCCTTCTCGATTCCAAACGGCAGCACCCTTGCGCCGACGCGCTCCCCTTTTCCACCCCTTGCAGGTTGGATCGCAGCGAAGTCGAAGCCCCTATTGAGCCGCTTGGGGCCGCTCGGAGCGGCCACCGGAGCCGGCCCGATGACAAACTTAAGCGAAATGCGGGCATCCTGTCGCGCACTTCGCTCCGTCCGGGCTGCCGGCCGCCACCACCTTTGAAAGGGTCGTTCGCCGCCCCTCGGCCTCTTTGCTTCGAGAACCACGCCGACCCCCGCCGGAGCCAGGACGGACAATGTTCATCGCCACCAAGGCGAGCGGCAGTTGTCCCGGCGAACGTTTGAACTTGCAAGGACGAACAAAGTCAACGTTTCGGCGACGTCGCCTGGGCCCGGTTTTTTCCCGGGTAGTGGGGCCATACCGCTCACCCGTGGCAACAGGGGCGGCCCGAAGGCGACGTTCGCACGACGGCCGGCATGTGATATAAAACCATGTTTGCGGATCGGGCCGCCATTGCGCCCGACAGGTCGCACCTCTGATCGCTATTCCAGAGGAGAACGCAATGTTGAAAATTTCATTCCTGTGCGGAGCTGCGCTCATCGCTTCGCTCGCCGCAGCAATCGCTGCGGGGGACGGAACCCCGCAAAGCGCCATTCCTAACTTCGCATCCACCACTTTCGGCTGGCAGCCCACCACATTCCTCGACTTCGAGCCGGTCGAGGGAAAGGTGGCGCCGATCGGCCCCGACCCGACATATTCGCCGGGCGGAGGCCTCGAGCGGCTGTCCGATGCCGAGAACCCCAACCTGAAACCGTGGGCCGCCGCGCAGGCGAGAATGCACAACGATCTGGTGCGCAATGGCCATCGCGCTTTCAACGCGCAGTCTCGCTGCTGGCCGGGCGGCGTTCCGGGCCAACTGCTCTTCGTGGCAGAGCCGCTTTATTTCATCCAGAAGCCGCAAGAGGTCTGGATGGTCTGGCAGCGAAACCAGCAGGTGCGCCGCATCTATCTCAATCGCGAGCACAGCGAGAATCCACAGCCGAGTTGGTTCGGCGAATCGATCGGCCGCTACGAGAATGGAGAACTGGTCGTTGACACCATCGGCTTCGTGGAACACCCGTATAGCTTTGTCGACAATTACCGCACACCGCACACCAAGGATCTCCACGTTGTTGAACGCTGGAAGATGTTGGACGGCGGGAACGCGATCGAGGCGATCGTGATGGTTGAGGATCCCGGCGCGTTCAATGCGCCCTGGTGGGGCAGTGCGCGGTGGCAGAAAGTAAACCGCCCGATGATTGAATCGATCTGTGCGGAGAACAACCTGAACTACGAGACGTTCTTCAAGCTCAAGGAATATCCGATGCCGGAGGCAAAGACGCCCGACTTCTGAGAGATCGGAGGCTCAATCGGAACGCGCCCATCGAGAGGAACTGAAAATGCGCTTGATCGCATTCACCCTCGGAGCATTTGCTATCGTCGGCCCCGCAGCCGCACAGAACTGGCAGGAATACAGCTATCCGGCGTATGCCTTCACGATCACTTT
>JASHRR010000324.1 GCA_030037185.1 Xanthobacteraceae bacterium
GAACTCCAATTCGGTGTCGACCAATTATCATTCGGGGATCATGCCGTTCGACTACAAAGCGTTCGACGCGGTGGCGCGGGTCAGCGTCGAGACGCCGGCGATTGCGGTGCGCAACGACGCCCCCTGGAAAACGCTCAACGAGCTCATCGACTATGCCAGGCAAAATCCCGGCAAGGTCCGCATCGGAAATTCCGGCACTGGCAGCCACACCCATTTCGTAGCGTCGGCGCTGTTTGGAACGGCGGACGCGAAAATCATCAATGTGCCCTTTGGCGAGGGGCAGGCGGTCGTCAATTTGCTGGGTAGCCGCATTGAAGGCGTCATCCAGTTGCCGGCCGCGCTGGTTGCGCACGTCAAGAGCGGTGATTTGCGCGTGTTAGCGGTGCTGGGCGAGAAGCGCGATCCGGTATTCCCCGACGTTCCGACCGCCAGCGAACTCGGCTTTCCGGTGGCTCTCGATATGTGGCGCGGCATCGCGGTGCCTGCCGGGACCCCGAAGCCAGTGATCGCCAAATTGCAGGATGCAATCAGGCAATCGGTCGAGGCGGCGGCGTTCCAAGACGCCGGCAAATCGATCGGGTTTATCCCTGCCTATCTTCCGTCGCAGGACTTCCAAAAGCTGATCGCCGGCGACGACGTGAAGCTTGCCGCGCTGATGGACCAGCTTGGGCTGAAGAAAAAATAACGCTCCGGTCCGGCGGGCACGCTCCTATCCGCCCCTGCTCCTCCTCCCCGACCTCCCGCCTGCAGGGGGGGGTCGGGGAAGCGCAAGGGCATGGGCCGGCGCGCTCAGGTCGGCTGCAGGCTAATGGAGCCGACCGTTTCGATCGGCTCCGGCTGACTTGCCCTCCTCGCAAACGAGGGTCGAGAGATTTTCCGCCCCACAGGGATTTCCGATGAGCAATGTGGATGATCCGTCGCGGGCGGACCGTGCCGCCGGCCAGGTTTTGGTCCGCGCGATCACTGCCCGCCGCGGCGGCATGTGGGTTGCCGGGGTGCTCGCCGCCATCGGCCTTATCTTTACGTGGCAGGCCTCGCTCATCGATTTTGGAGATTTTGCTCTGCCAGGCCCCGGATTTTTTCCGCTGGTCTTGGGCCTATCGGTGTTTGCGCTTGCCGTCGTGATTGGCGTCAGGGATTGGTTTCAGACGGCTGGCGGAGAACCGGTCGAACTCGGGCATCGCGACGTGCTGATCGTGCTCGCTGCGCTGGCGGCCGTGCCGCCGCTGTTCGAGCCGCTCGGCGCCTATGCGACGCTCGGACTGTTCGGAGCAGCGCTTCTTGTGCTGATCGCCCGGTGTTCGCTCGTGATCGCGGTGTTGTCGGCGGCGATCGGCATGGCCGCGTGCTGGTATTTCTTCCAGGTAGCGCTCGGCCTGCAGCTTCCGATCGGGCCGTTTTGAACGGGTAGGTGCGATGACCGGCTTCGACCAATTGCTTGGCGGATTTGCAATCGCGCTGTCCTGGAAGGGGCTCCTGTACTGCTTCATCGGGTGTTTTTGGGGCACCATCGTCGGTGTGCTGCCAGGACTTGGCCCGCTCGCCGGAATGACGCTGCTGTTGCCGCTGACCTTCGGGCTCGATCCCGCGATCGGCATTATCATGCTGACCGGCATTTTCTACGGCGCGATGTATGGCGGCTCGACCACTTCGATCCTGGTGCGCATTCCGGGCGAAGCGGCGTCCGTCGTCACCTGCATCGACGGCTACGAGATGGCGCGCCAGGGGCGCGCCGGCCCGGCCCTGATGATCGCTGCGGTCGGCAGTTTCGTTGGCGGCACGTTCTCAATTGTCGGCCTCATGCTGATTGCGCCGCCGCTGGCCAAGGTCATGATTGCGATCGGCCCGTCGGTCGAGGTCGTGCTGATGCTGCTCGCACTGAGCGTCATCTCGGTGGTGTCTGCCGGCTCGCGGACCAAGACGGTGTTGATGGTGGCGCTCGGGCTTCTGCTCGGCACCGTCGGTCTTGACAATCTCACCGGCGTCGCCCGCTTCACCTTCGGATATACCAGCATGGCCGGCGGATTGTCGTTTACATCGCTCGCTATCGGCCTGTTCGGCATTTCGGAAATATTGATCAATCTGGAAAAGACCGATCAGATCAAGGCGATCCGTCCGAAGCTCAAGGATCTCGTGCCGCGTGCGAAAGATGTACGCGATGCGGCGCCGGCGATCGGGCGGGCCTCGATCATCGGCTTCATCTTCGGCATCATCCCGGGCGTGAGCCACGTGGTCTCGACGTTCGTGTCCTATGCGGTTGAGAAGCGGTTTTCTGCACATCCCGAGGAGTTTGGCCACGGCGCGATCGCCGGCGTTGCGGGGCCCGAGACCGCCAACAACGCCGTCACCGGCACCGCGATGATCCCTCTGTTGGCGCTCGGCATTCCCTCGATCCCGGCGACCGCGATCCTGCTCTCGGCGCTCACCATCCATGGCGTACAGCCGGGCCCGCTCTTGCTCACCGATCATCCCGAGGTGTTCTGGAGCCTGGTGGCAAGCATGTATGTCGGCAACGTCATCTTGCTGATTCTCAATTTGCCTCTGGTTGGAATGTTCGTGAACCTGCTCCGGATTCCCTATGCGTGGCTCGTTCCCATCATCCTGATCGTTTCGGTCATCGGCGTCTATAGCGTGAACTTTTCGGCCGCCGACATCTGGATCATGGTCATTTCCGGCGCTGCCGGCTACATCCTGCGCAAATTCGGATACGAGATGGCACCCCTGCTGCTAGCGTTCGTGCTCGGCGATCGGCTTGAAGCGAATTTTCGCCTTGCCCTCACCATGTCGGGCGGCAGCTATGCCACCTTCGTGGATCACGTCTCCCTCATCGTGCTGGCCTCAGTGCTCGGGCTGCTGCTTGCCGTGCAGGCGCTGGCGTGGGTATTCGGATATCGCAAATCGGTGGCCGATGAGGCGGAGGGGGCGTGAGCGGGCCCCCTCGGGCGACTTCCTGCAAACTCGCTGGACCGTTGAAGGCGAGGCTTTCGGCTGTGCGGCTTTCAGACAAATCGAGACGCCTGAGAACGAGGTTTGCTTGAGCCAATGCCCCCCTAGCCGAGGTGCCGCGGTCGGGCGCGCTGCGCGGGGCAACGGTCGACCTTGAGGTGCGCAAGTCTGTCGGGAGTTTTGTCGACCTCCAAACGCGCAAATAGATGTCGCTGGGGCAAAACTACAGAAAAATATGGTGTTAGCTCCCGCCCGAATTGTGGAGTAACTTGGCCGGCATTTTGACTGACGACTGAATATCGATCCTAATTTCATCACACAATTGACGGAGCTGCGGGATAGTTCCAAGCCTGCGGGTGCAGGGGGCCGCAGTCGCATCCGGTCAAAGGGTCAGGAGGGGGGGAGCAAGATGCGCATCCAAACAAGAGCACGGGCGGCATTGTGGGCTGCCGGGACATGCGTTCTTGTCGGGTTGGCAGCGGGCGCGCTTGGTCCAAGTTTTTCGACGCGGGTTCAGGCCCAAGCCATCCCGAAATCGCTTGAACAGGGCGGGCCAGACGCCGAGCTGCGGGCGCGCAAGAACCAGTGGACGGTCGGCGTGGCAGGCGGCTTGCTGTCCGGCAGCAACATGACGTTTGCTGACGAACTGGCGCAGGTCCTCGACGACGGCGACAATCTGCGCATCCTGCCGATGGTCACCTACGGGGCGGCCTCGAACCTCGACGATCTGCTTTATCTGCGCGGCGTCGATGTGGCGATCACACAGTCGGATGTGTTCGAGTATTTCCGCACAGAGCGCAAGACCGTCAATCTCGAAGGCCGTATCAATTACATCATCCGCTTGCCCACGTCGGAACTGCACGTCTTGGCGCGCACCGAGATCAACAGTCTCGCCGACTTGCGAGGCAAGAAGGTCAATTTCGGACCGGCGGGCAGCGCATCGAGCTTGACCGGAACGATCGTGTTTCAGCGGCTGGGGGTGCAGGTCGAACCGACCAATTATGACAATCCGCTTGCCCTGCAAAAGCTTAGATCCGGAGAAATCGCGGCGCTCATTCGCGGGATCAATAAACCGATCGATTTCTTCGCGAAGATTCCGGCAAATTCCGGACTCCACCTGGTGCCGATTCCGTTCACCAAGAACTTTGAGGACTACTATGCGCTCGGCGAATTTACCAACCAGGATTACCCGACGCTCGTTCCGCCCGGCCAGGTGACGGACACCATCGCGGTGCCGGCGGTGCTTGCGGTGTTCAACTGGCAGAAAAACACCGACCGCTACCGCCGGGTGCAGCGATTCGTGGAGGCTTTCTTCACCAAGTTTGATCAGTTCCAGCAGCCGCCGCGGCACCCGAAATGGCGCGACGTTAATCTGGCCGCGACGGTGCCGGGCTGGACCCGTTGGCCCCCGGCGGAGGAGATGCTGCAGCGACTTCGCCAGGCCAATGGCGCCAGTGCGCAGCAGGCCACGGCCGCCGCCGATTTCGCGACCTTCCTGCAGGAGAAAGGCGTCGGCAACGTGCAGCCGTCGGCGGATCAGCGCGAGGCGCTGTTCCGGGAATTCTTGCAGTGGCAACAGCAACGCCAGCGCGTCAGCCGCCAGCGATAGCTTGCCGATTTACCCCGACAGTAATCGCGGCCGGGCTTGTCCCGGCCACGGTGGTTGGCGTCGCTTCCCGCCGGAACCTTGGCGCGCAAGCCCTTTGCGGCGAATCTGAAACTCAAGCCGACGACCGCAATATCCATCCGGGGTCGAACTCTCGGCTTGGTATGAGGCAAGAGAACTGCCCGACATTCTAAGGGTTGGGGCAACAGCCCCGCCTTCAGGCGTGCGGATCGGTTACCTTTCCCAACGCCCGCGCAATCTCCCGGTGAATTTTCGCCAGCTCCTCTGCGGTCTGCGGCTCGCGCGGGCGTGCGATCGGCAGTTCGGCGATCACCCGCGCCGGGCTCGCCGACAACAGGAACAGCCGGTCTGCCAAGCCGATCGCTTCATCGATGCTGTGGGTCACGATCAGCGTGGTGATGTGGCGGCTCGTCACCAGGGCGGCGAGCTCTTCCTGCAGATGTTTGGCGAGCGCCGCATCGAGCGACACGAATGGTTCGTCGAGCACCAGGAGGTCGGGTTTGACCGCGAAGGCGCGCGCCAGCGCGACGCGGCGCGCCTGGCCGAGGGATAATTCGCCGGGAAAATGGCGGCGGTGGTCGGCAAGGCCCAGCGCGACGAAGATGGCGTCGAGGTCGGCATCGGCGGCCTGCGGCGCGCCGAGCCGGACGTTCTGTTCGACGGTGCGCCATGGCAACAGCCGCGGCTCCTGAAACACCATGCCGAGCTTGCCGTGATCTGGCAGATGCACCGTGCCGCTGTAATCGGAGTCGAGGCCCGTGATGATGCGGAGCAGCGTGGTCTTCCCGCAGCCGGAAGGGCCCACCAGGGCGCCCACCGTTCCGACCTTGAGGGTGAACGCCATCTCACGCAGCACTTCGATGGTGCCACCCGAGGCCGAACGGTAGGATTTCCTCCTTATGCTGACGTCAAGCCGCCTTCGGCCGCCAGCGTGAGACATATCGTTCAATCGGCTGCACCATGAATGTTTCGATCGCCAGCATGACCAGGACGAAGGCGATAGCATAAGCGAGGATGCGCGTGACGTCGAATAACTGGAACGCGATGCCGATCTCGAATCCAACGCCGTTCGGCCGTCCCATCAGCTCGACGATCAGCACGATCTTCCATACCAGTGACAGGCCGGACCGCGTGGCGGCAGCGAGATAGGGGGCGAGCTGCGGAATAAGGACGTGCCGCAGTCGCACCCAGCGGTTCATGCCGAACACATACGCCATTTCGTCGAGCTGGCGATCGAGCGCGCGGGCGCCCTCACGCACCGTTACCACCGCGTTGGGCAGCTTGTTGAGCGCGACCGCAACAATGGCCGCAGTTTCGGTGAGTCCGGCCCACACATAGGCGAGCACGATGATGACGAGCGCCGGCAGGTTGAGGAGTGCCACCAGCCACGGGTCGGCAAGACGATCGGCGAGGCGCGAGCGGCCCATCCACACTCCAAGCGCCGTGCCGACCGTCATGGCGATGACAAAAGCAACCGCGACGCGGAGCAATGTCACGCCGAGATGGAAAGCGAGCGCACCCGATCGCGTCTCGTCCCACAGGGCGAGGCCGACAGTCTGCGGCCCCGGCAACATGCGCTGGCCGGCGATTTTCGATCCGGCATACCAAGCCACAACGAGCAGAATAAGCGACAGCAACCTTGAGGCGACGTTCAATCGGATGTCTCCGGATCATAGAACGTCCCTTTGGCCAACTCCCGCGCCGGGCCGACCAGCTCGGCGCCACCGATGTCGGCCAGCACGCGGTAGAGCCCGACGGCGTCGCGTTCCTCGTCCCGGACCGGGCGGCGCGGAATACCTTGGCTATAGCGTTGGCGGTAGATTTCGAGGCCGGCGCTGTCGGAGACGCCGATGCGCGGCCCCAGCCGCTCCCATTCGTGTTCCGAATTGGCAAGAATATCCTTCGCCATGGCGGCGACGCCGAGGAAACGGACGACGGCCGACTTGTTCTTTGCCGCCCAGCCCGCATCGAACGCATAGCCGAGCATGGCAACCGGCCCGGATGCACCGAGGCGCCTTTCGATCGCCTCCATATCGATGCCTCGTTTCAGTCCCTTGCCTTCGAGTTCGGCGCAGAAATTCCAGAACGTGAGCGTGGCGTCATTCTCGCGCTGCAATGCTTTCTGCGACAGGAGCGGCGGCGCTCCGTACACGATGGTCGCCTGCGCATTGAGATCAAGGCCGCCGCGACGCGCCTCTGCCTGCAGCATGAGCCAGCTTTTGTCGAGGGGGCCGCCGGCGATGGCGAGCTTCTTGCCCTTGAGGTCGGCAAGTCCGGCTATGGGAGAATTCGCCGGCACCATAACGGCGCCGATCTGGCTTGTGTAGGGATAAAATACAAGCTTGTCGCCGAGCGCGCGCTCGCGTGCAACCCACAGCCAATCCGAGACGATCAGGTCGGCAGAGCCGCTGCGCAGCGCAATCTTGCCGGCTTCGGTCGAGGCAAGTTCCACCACCTGGATATCGAGATCGGCTTGCTTATCGAGGCCGTGGGCCTTGATGATATCCAACTCCCAGGCGAGGGTCCCGGTCTTTTGGGCCGCAATACGAATGTGGTCGGCGGCTGGAGCCCTGGTGGCGAGGCTAAGGCTTGCCCATAGCGCGGCACAAAACGCTAAAGGCAGCTGCCCCCACCGCCACGCCGAATGCTGCGGCGCTCTGCGCCGGATCTCACGCCCGCTGCGGCCGCATCGCGCCCGCGGCAACGGCTGTACGCCACCGAACATCAACTTTTTTCCTCCGAACGGTGTACGCGTCACTTGCGCATTACGACGTCTAAGCAGCTCCCCTCAGCCACCGCTCGTCGGGTGAATTCCCGGGCCCGCCGCGTGGAGGCCCGATGGCAGGCGTTAACCACCCCGTGTTAGCGATTACTGCGCTAATCCGCCCTACGCAAAGGACGCGCCAGATGTTCACATCCCTGGACGACTTAGCATACATGCTTCGCCAATCCTGGCCTCCGGATTTTTTCCTTATCGAGCTATTGGTTTTTCCTATGGCCACCGGAACACGCCAAAAACGGGAGACATGAGATGCTGGTCGGTGTGCCCAGAGAGATCAAGGACAGCGAATACCGGGTGGGCCTCGTGCCCTCGACGGTGCATGAGTTGACCGTCAAGGGACATCGTGTCCTCGTCGAGAAGGACGCCGGCGTCGGCGCCGGCCTCACCGACGATGCCTACGTGGCGGCAGGCGCCGAGATTGCGGCCGACGCCGACCGGGTTTTCGCCGAGGCGGAGCTGATCGTGAAGGTCAAGGAGCCGCTTGCCTCCGAGCGCAAGAAGCTGCGGCCCGGCCAGGTGTTGTTCACTTATCTGCATCTCGCGCCCGATCGCGCCCAGACGGAGGACCTCCTGGCATCAGGCTGCATCGCGATTGCCTATGAAACCGTGACCGGCCCGCAAGGCGGGCTGCCGCTGTTGATGCCGATGTCGGAGGTGGCGGGCCGGATGGCGTCCCAGGCGGGCGCCCATTGCCTCGAAAAGGTAATCGGCGGGCGCGGCGTGCTGCTCGCTGGCGTTCCCGGGGTTCCGGCCGCCGACGTGCTCGTGCTCGGCGGCGGCATCGCCGGAGCCAACGCGGCTCGCATTGCAGCCGGCATGGGCGCGACCGTAACCGTCGTCGATCGTAACCCCGATGTCCTTCGACGCATCGACAACACGCTCGCTGGCCTCCAGACGGTGTTCTCGACCCGACACGCCGTGGAGACCCTGTGCCGCCGGGCCGACCTCGTGATCGCCACCGTCCTGGTTCCAGGCGCTACGGCGCCGAAGCTCATCACCGCCGAGACCGTCCGGGCAATGAAACCGGGCGCCGTGATCGTCGATGTCTCGATCGACCAGGGCGGTTGTGCGGAAACCTCGCGCCCAACCACCCATTCGCACCCGACCTACATAGTCGACGATGTGGTCCACTACTGCGTCGCAAACATGCCGGGCGCGGTCGCCCGCACCTCGACCTTCGCGCTCAACAACATGACGCTGCCGCATGTCACCGCGCTTGCCGACAAAGGCTACCGGGTGGCGCTCGGCCAGGATCCCCATCTGCGCGCCGGCCTCAATGTCCACGAGGGGCGGGTCACCTACAAGGCCGTCGCCGATGCGTTGAAGCTGCCTTACGTGCCGGCCGAGCAGGTGCTTCGGATGTGAGGAAGCGGTCGATGGACTACCTCCACCCCGAACGCAAGCGCTCTGGGTTTTTTGGCCTCGCCGCCAACGGCCGGTCGCCGGCCACCCGGGTGGCACCAGCTCGGACGAGACGCCCTGTCTTCGGGGCCTACCGTTTTCGCTCTCAGCATCTTGCGCTTTGCGGAGGCATTCAAAAGAACAGCGCCACCCTCGATGCGCGGTCAAAATGGCGAAGCTTCACGGCGTTGGCAAAGGCCGGCGCATCGATCGGCACTCTGCGGCGCCTTTGCCCGCTCACGCGCCGGCGCCTCTTCACGCGTTCATCTGGGTGATGAACTTGGTGTTGAGGTAGGCATCGAGCGCGTCTGCCCCGCCCTCGCTACCGAAACCGGAGTCCTTGACGCCGCCGAAGCGCACTTCCGGCAGCGCCAGGCCGTGATGGTTGATCGACACCATCCCGCTTTCGATGGCATGGCCGATCGCTTCGGCCGTCTTGGTGGAGCGCGTGTACGCATAAGCGGCGAGGCCGTAGGGCAGGCGGTTGGCCTCTTCGACGGCTTCCTCGAACGTATCGAAGGAATTGACGATCGCCACTGGCCCAAACGGCTCCTCGTTCATGATGCGCGCTTCGCGCGACACGTTGGTGAGCACGGTGGGTTCGAAGAAATAGCCCTTGTTGCCGATCCGCCGGCCGCCGGTTTCGACCTTGGCGCCCTTGGCCACCGCATCGGCGACGAAGCCTTCGATGGCGTCGAGCCGGCGGCTGTGGGCGAGCGGGCCCATGCGGGTGTCCTCCTTGAGCCCATCCCCGACCTTGATCGTCCTGGCGGCGTTGACGAACTTGTCGACAAACTGTCCGTAGACCGGTTGCTGCACCAGAAAGCGGGTCGGCGACACGCAGACCTGGCCGGCATTGCGGTATTTGTTGGCGCTCAGCACCTTCGTTGCCGCATCGAGGTCTGCGTCCGCGAACACGACCGCCGGCGCGTGGCCGCCCAACTCCATGGTGACGCGCTTCATGTGAGCGCCGGCGAGCGCGGCAAGCTGCTTGCCGACGGCGGTCGAGCCGGTGAACGAAATCTTGCGGATGATCGGGTGGGGGATCAGGTAGGCAGAAATCTCTGACGGCACCCCGAATACCAGATTGATCACGCCGCCCGGAATGCCAGCCTGCACGAACGCATCGACCAGACCGGCACAGGCCGCCGGCGTCTCCTCCGGCCCTTTGATCACGATCGAGCACCCCGCCGCGACGGCACAGGATATCTTGCGCACGGCCTGGTTGATCGGAAAATTCCACGGCGTGAAGGCAGCAACCGGCCCGACCGGCTCCTTGATCTCGAGCTGATAGACCCCGCTCATGCGCGCCGGCACGGTGCGGCCATAGGCGCGGCGCGCCTCCTCCGCGAACCAGTCGATCACCTCGGCGCCGACCAGAGTTTCGCCTTTTGACTCCGCGAGCGGCTTGCCCTGTTCCACCGTCATCAGCGTCGCGATGTCGCCGGCGCGGCTGCGCAGGATGTCGGCGGCCTTGCGCATCAGGCGATAGCGCTCGTGGGCCGTGACCTTGCGCCACGTCTCGAAGCCTTTTTGAGCCGCGGCGAGGGCGAGATCGAGGTCGGCCTTCTCGGCATGGGCGACGGTGCCGATCTCCTCCCCGGTCGCCGGATTGAGGACCGGCAGCGTCCTGCCGCTGATCGCCCCCCGCCACGCGCCGTCGATGAAGAGGTTGATGTTGGAATACATGATGACCTCGTTTCCAATTGGGAGCTCGCCCGCAGCGACCATTCAATCCAAATCGGCGCGCCGACCTGGGTTCAGCATGACACCACGCTCGCCACCGTCAAGGACGGGCTTGAAAGCTGACCTGCGAGGACTTTCGCGCATCGGCGGTTGACGGCGCAGCGTCGTGCAGCGGCCCCTGCTGGATATTCGACATGCACTTTTCTCTCAAGATGGGATTTGCTGAGTTGTTGAGGATTTTCTCCACCGCTCCAAGCGCCAGGGCCAGGATGGCGCCGGCGCTGCTGCGCGGCGCCTTGATGCGCCCGCAAAGCGTCCAAAGCTCGGTGGATTTGGATCAACAAACGCTGTATTATCGATGCTTTCCAGACGTGTATTGTTGAGCCATGGCGGCGGCTCATGGCTGCCCACAGGGAGGAACCGATGCCAACGCGACACCTCTTGTCATTTTTGATGCTCAGCTCAGCGGTCATTTTGTTCCAGGCGCTGCCGGTCGCGGCCGAGAATAACGAGGCTGCTCTGACCGGGCAGGTCACCTCCGAGGCCGAAGGTGCGATGGAGGGTGTGGTGGTCAGCGCCAAGCGGGAAGGCGCGACCGTGACGGTCAGCGTGATCAGTGACGCACAGGGTCGCTACAGCTTCCCCCCCGACCGCCTGTCGGCGGGCAGATACCAGATCAAGATCCGCGCCGCCGGCTACGACCTGAGCGCCCCAGCGACGGCGAATATCGCCGATGCGCAGACCTCCACGGTCGACCTCAAGCTGCAAAAGACGAAAAATCTCGCTGCCCAGCTGAGCAATGCCGAGTGGATGGCGAGCATACCGGGCACCGATGATCAACGGCACTTCCTGCTCGATTGCGTGAGCTGTCATACAGTCGAGCGCATCGTGCGGTCCACTCACAATGCAGACGAGTTTACGCAGGTGATCACCCGGATGCGCGGTTATGGGGCGGTGAGCCAGCCGATCAAGCCGCAGCGCATGCTTGACCCGGCGCGTTCCGGGACTCCCGAGCAGTACCGCAAGCCGGCCGAGTACCTTGCCAGCATCAATCTGAGCGAGGTGGAAAAATGGCAATATCCCCTCAAGACCCTGGCCCGGCCGACCGGCCGCGCAACCCGCGCCATCATTACCGAGTATGACTTGCCGCGGCGGACGACCGAGCCGCATGACGTGCTGGTCGATGAAAAGGGCAACGTCTGGTATTCGGATTTCGGCGAGCCCTTCATTTCCAAATTCGATCCCAAGACGCTCAAGCTTACCGAATACCCGGTGACGAGGTTCAAATCCGAGGCCCCGGTCGGCAATCTCTCGCTCGAATTCGACAAGAAGGGGACACTCTGGTTCGACACCATGTACCAGGGCTCGCTCGGGAATCTCGACCCCAAGACCGACGAGATCAAGTGGTATCCTTTGGCACCCGAGTACAATGATTATCGCGTGCAGCTGAACTTCGTCGGGCTGCGCTATGATGTGGACGGCAAGGTGTGGACGAAGAGCGTCGGCACCCAGGACATCTATCGGCTTGATCTTGCGACCAGGACATGGGAGCGCTTCCAGCCGCTCAATGACCTTGCCGAGAAGCCGGCCTCGATCTACCAGGTGATCTCCGATTCGCAGAACAATCTGTGGATGGCCGAGTTCCAGCGCGGCCATGTCGGCAAGATCGACGCCAAGACCGGCAAGGTCTCGTGGTACCCGCTGCCGACCGCCAATGCGCGGGCGCGGCGGATGGTGATAGACGACCAGGACCGTCTGCTGATCACCGAATATCGCGGCAACAAGGTTGCGCTGTTCGACACCAAGGCAGAGAGGGTGACGGAATACCAGCTGCCGCCATTCACCTATCCGTACCGTGCGACCATCGACAGGAACGGCGAGATCTGGGCCGGTGGTATGCACACCGACCGCGTCGTCCGTCTCGATCCGACGACCGGCAAGAGTGTCGAATATCAGCTGCCGCGTGAGACCAACATGCGCACCGTATTCATCGACAATTCGACCAGTCCGGTCACCTTCTGGACCGGCAGCAATCACGGCGCCGCCCTGGTGAAGCTCGAGCCGCTGGATTAAGCGCCCGGTGCGATGCAGGCCGACCTGGTGGTTGCCCGGCAGCAAGGGGGCGACCACCAGGGGGCCGCCGACGGCGGTAATGCCGGGCCCAGGGGCCCCCTCACCCGGCCGCGAGTTCTGTTCGGAAGCCTCTCCCGGCAGCTAACGATCGCTTGGCAACCAAAAATTGTATTAGACTTCATTCCCCGAGCGTGAACGCCGGGAGGGCATGCGCCTAGGTGGCACTGTGCCTTGACGCGCATCCGAGCTTGCGACATTTGATCGGTTGGGCGTGAGCCGAACGGGCGATGGTGAGCGGGGCCGTGCCGGCATTATCCTTGCGGTCTTCCTAGGGCACAGAACGAACCAATGGCGACACGGCGCGACGCTTACAAAGGGGCTGGCATAGACACCGCAGAAGCCGACGCAGGGCTCGAGCGCCTTGTGCGCCGCATCCAGGAGACTTGGCCGCGGCAAGGTGTCGGACGCGTTTTGCTGCCAATTGGCTATTTCGCAAACGTCATCGCTATGACGGACGACGTCGGCCTTGCCCTGTGCACCGACGGCGTTGGGTCAAAGACGATCATCGCCGATCGGATGAGGAAATACGACACCATCGGGATCGACTGCGTCGCGATGAACGTCAACGATATGATTTGTGTCGGGGCGAAGCCGCTTTCTCTCGTTGATTACATCGCCATCGCGCACGCGGACGCGGCCACGCTCGAGGCTATCAGCATAGGGTTGCGTGACGGCGCTCGCATGGCCGACATCTCCATTTCCGGGGGAGAAATTGCCCAACTCAAGGACATCGTGACAGGCTTCGACCTGGCTGGCATGGCTGTCGGCCGGGTAGACCTCGATAAGGTGCTGTGCGGGAAAGCTGTTGCCGAAGGTGATATCGTGATAGGCGTCCGCAGCAGCGGCGTTCACAGCAATGGTTTGTCGCTCGCGCGCAAAGCGTTCTTCGAAGACCACAAGTTTAGCATCGATCACAGATTTGATGATCTGGACGTCACGCTCGGTGAAGAATTGCTTTGCCCGACGGACATCTATGTACGGGAGGCAATGGAGATTCTGCAAAGCGTGAAGGGCGTGAAAGCGCTGATCAATATCACCGGCGACGGTCTGTTGAATTTAGCGCGCGTGCATGCCGATGTCGGCTTCGAAATCGAAAATCTCATCGACCCGCAACCGATCTTTGCGCTTATTCAACATTACGCGGATGTGCCCGACAATGAAATGTTCGAAACCTTTAACATGGGCGTTGGGTTCTGTTACGTCGTAGACCCTGCTGGAGCTGATCAGACTGTAGCGATCCTGAAGAAACACGGTCGCCATGCGCAGCGCATTGGCCATGCGGTTGCCGATCGGGAAAAGATCGTCCATGTTCCTCAGCGCAGACTCGTAGGAACTCACAAGACTTTCACCATCGCCGAGCGCGCTGCGCGAAGGGCCGGCTCGTTCGCGACCGACAGTTAACCAGGTTGTAGCTGATGGTTTTACCGCCTCACATCAGACAAGGAAAAAGCATTCAAGCGTGCGTCGGCTAGCTGAGCGAGCGGCTAGCCCGCGGCTCCTGGCAGGAGAAACCGCCCCGCGGGAGCACAAGCACTCAACACCTGCTCAGCAGGAATACCGCCTGCTCGCCGAACAAATTCCAGAACCACCACGGCGCATGCAGCCGCAGCGGGCGTCCCCACGCGTTGAGAGCGAGCGCGCGCTCCATCTTCACTCCAACCGTCATGCACAAGTCGCGAAAATCCTTGATGGTGCAGAAGTGGATGTTGGGGGTGTCGTACCAGGTGTCCGGCAAATTGTCGGTCTGGGGCATGCGGCCGCCGAACATGAGCAGGAGGCGGATGCGCCAATGGCCGAAATTGGGGAAGGATACGACCGCGTGGCGGCCGATCCGCAGCATGTGCTCGAGCACGGCCCGGGGATGGCGGGTAGCCTGCAAGGTCTGCGACAGCACCACGTAATCGAAGGCGTCGTCCGGGTAGTCAGCCAGGTCGGCGTCGGCATCGCCCTGGATCACGGCGAGGCCCTTGGCGACGCACTCGTTGACGCCCTCACGCGACAGCTCGATGCCACGCCCGTCGACGCCGCGGCTCTCCAACAGCTTCAACAGCTCGCCGTCGCCGCATCCGACATCGAGTACGCGCGAATGCGGCTCGATCATTTCGGCCACCAGCAGATGATCGACGCGGGCGTTGCCGGGCCCCCGTGCGGCCTCCGCCATGGTGCGATCGCGACGGGTTCGCGACAGCATGCCTAGACCATGGCGATGCCGCGCGCTGCGGCGGCCGAATCGAGGAACCCGGTGACGATCGTCAACAGTTCCGGCTCATCAAGCAGGAACGCGTCATGCCCCTTGTCGGTGGCGATCTCGGCGAAAGAGACGCGCGCTCCGGCGGCATTGAGGGCGTGCATGATCGCCCGCGATTCGGAGGTCGGAAACAACCAGTCGCTGGTAAAGGAGATCACGCAGAACCGTGCTTTGGTAGCCTTGAAGGCGTTGGCAAGCATACCACCATAATCGGCCGCGAGGTCGAAATAGTCCATGGCGCGGGTGAGATAGAGATAGCTGTTGGCATCGAACCGCTCCACGAAGGACGATCCCTGGTGGCGCAGGTAGCTCTCCACCTCGAAGTCGGCATCGAACGAGAAGGTCGGATTGTCGCGATCCTGGAACTTGCGCCCGAACTTGCGATGCAGCGCCGCGTCGGACAGGTAGGTGATATGCGCCCCCATGCGTGCCACCGCGAGACCGCGCCGCGGGCTCATGCCTTCGGCGAAGTAGCGCCCGCCGCGCCAGTCGGGATCCGCCATCACGGCCTGGCGGCCCACTTCATGAAAGGCGATGTTCTGGGCGGAATGTCGGGTCGCGCACGCGATCGGCAGCGCCGCGAAGACGCGCTGCGGAAAGCTTGCGGCCCATTGCAGCACCTGCATGCCGCCCATCGAGCCGCCCGCGACCGCAAACAAGGTGTCGATGCCGAGGCGATCGAGCAGCATGGCCTGAGCCCGCACCATGTCCCTTATGGTAATGACGGGAAAATCGAGACCCCACGGCATGCCGGTGCGCGGATCGGTCGAGGCCGGTCCTGTCGTCCCCATGCAGGCGCCGAGCACGTTGGGGCAGATGACGTAGTAACGGTCGGTGTCAATCGGCTTGCCGGGCCCCACCATGGTCTCCCACCAGCCGGATTTGCCGGTGACGGGGTGGTGGTTGCAAACATGCTGGTCGCCGGTGAGAGCGTGGCAGATCAGCACCGCATTGCTGCGGTCGGTATTGAGTTCACCGTAGGCCTGGTAGGCGACCTGGAAGGGGCTGAGCTCGACCCCGGCATCGAGCCGGAGCGGCTGGTCTTTCCCAAACACTGCGACCGGGGAGTGAGGGTGGTCCGCCTCCCGCTCCCGATCGACCGCAATGCGGCCCGCAACGGCTTTCAACTCGGCCATATGGCTTTCCGGTCCCTCCAAATGGGGCCGATCTCGCTGGCGGGAACCCGCAGCAAAAGACTTATGATGTCGTTCGGCCCCCGTGAATGAACTAACTGTCGCGGTCCAGGCCGGGCTGTCAATGCTTTCTTTGTTACTGGTAGCGCCCGCCCGCAACGCCAGGACCTCATCCAAACGGGGGCGATGTCTGCCCGCCAGAGCCGAAGGCTTTGGCTGGGCGGCTCCCGGTCAGGATTCTCTTGCTGTTCGATGTCCTGCTTGAGGACCAACAACGGCGCCCAGCATGAGATCCTGCAACAGGACCAGAAAACCGGCGTAGGATGGACTCTGTTCAGCCTGCCGGCGAACTCTTTAACCTACAGCCGAGAACTCGCGGTCTGGAGGGTGTTCACGAACGTCGGAAAGACCGCGGTTGGGAGGCCAGGCGATCAACAGGTGACCAGCCGCACCCTCCGGCATGGCGCCTCTGCGATCCCCATTGAGCGGTTCAGCCTCTGTGCGTCTGCGCCCGTCCGTCGATGCCCCGGGACCCATAACTAAGTGGTCGTGGAGCGCGTAGTGTTATAATAGCCGGGAAAACTTGGCTTGATCCGACATTAGCTAAGGGTATCAACGAATCCATAACCCTCGTTGGTAGCCGACAGCGCGGTGATCGGATCGTTGTCTGGCAAACAGGATTATGGCCGCTGATCGTCCAGGATCAGCGGCATCATCGCGTCGCGGCGGTTGGAGGCGGAGACTCCTGCGAAGCGCCGCGGCCCGTTCGTTGAGGGTATCTTGGCGCACGACCGCAATGGCGCGCACGCGCGCAACAGCGCTCACCTCATATCATCCTCGCGGTGCCGAGGAGCGCGTCGACATGCGCCGATTGGCCGGCCGTTCGCCGCCACCGACTGCATCGCGCCGCAGATTTGCAGGCTGAGTGCAGATCCGGGCAGGAACCGCGGGGTCAATGTTTTCTTTGCTTTTGGGATGCCCCGGCCCTATCACTGGGGCGGCAATTGAGCCCGGGCCAATTGCATGAATTGAACCAGGCAACCACTGCCTCCCGAAGGGCTCGGGAGCAATCTTAAAGCCGCAGAACGGATCTTCGCCGGGGGAGAAATCGCCAGCTGCGCTGCAACATTCCCGGGGGGAGACGCGCTCAAAAGCGTGCGCGTTACCACGCCCGGCACCTCGCGGGTGGCCCCAGCTGCCCGCACCTTCCTCGGCTCGCTGCGGCGCCGCCGGGGACTTCGGTTCTGGTCCCGGTTGTTAACAGCCAGCAAGGAGCGGCGCCTCCTCTGCCGACGGAAGCCGGCAGTCTCCGCGCCGAAAACTCTGATGAGCCCGACCGACACCCCGCCGCCGCTCGCCGAGCTGCGCCGCGAGATCGACCGTATCGACGAGGCCATGCACCGCCTGCTGATGGAGCGCGGCGAAATCATCGGCCGACTCATCAAGGCGAAGTGCACGGCCGAAGCGGGTTCCGCATTCCGGCCGGCGCGCGAGGCCGACATGATGCGGCGGCTCGTCGAGCGGCACAGTGGGATCCTGCCGCTCGATACGGCCGAAGGCATCTGGCGCGTGATCATCGCGGCCTTCACCTTCGTGCAGGCGCCGTTTCGGGTGCATGCGGATTTCTCCGCAGGCGAACCGGCGATGCGCGATTGCGAGCGCTTTCACTTCGGCTTTACGGTGCCGCTTGTCGGCCATATGGGACCTGCCGGCGTGCTCGCCGCGATTGCGGCAGCGCCAGGCGATCTCGGCTTGGTGCCGGTGCAGGCGACCATCGGGGGCGGTGTCTGGTGGGGGCCGCTTGAGCCGGATGCGGCGCCAAAAATCATCGCCCGGCTGCCGTTTGTCGAGCGCGAGGACCATCCGGCCGGTCTGCCGGTGTTCGCCATTGCCCGGCCCCACCCGGACGCCATCGTCAGCGATGTGGAGATGTGGAGCATTCGGGTGGCCGGGTGGGGTCGCAGGCCGGCCCAGACATTGACCAGCCTCACCGAGGCCGCGGTGGTGCCGGACCGCGGATTCGACGGCGCCGCACTGCTGGTGCCCGTTCCGCGGGGCCGGTCGCTTGACGAAATCTTGAGCGCGCTCGTTAACGCTGGCGTCTCCGTGCGCGGCCGCGCTCTCGTCGGCAGCCACGCGAGGCGCTATATGGTCTCCGCTGGCGGCCATCTGGCGCCGGTCGAGCGGTGAATGTCGCCTTGGAACTGAAGCGTCCACACAGAGCCCGAAGATGTTGATGGTAAATCTCGAGCGTCCCACCCCGCGGCCGGGGATAGCGGCGATCCACGCCTATGTGCCCGGCAGAAGCAGCGCCGCCGGCGTCGTCAAGGTCCACAAGCTGTCGTCGAACGAGACGCCGCTCGGCCCCAGCCCGCGCGCGATCGCCGCCTACCGGGGCGTCGCGGAGCACCTTCAGGATTATCCTGACGGCAGCGCCACCGACTTGCGCCAGGCCATCGGCCGGACGTTCGGGCTCGACCCGGACCGCATTGTTTGCGGCGCCGGCTCCGATGATCTTCTTAACCTGCTCGCACGGGCCTATCTGGCGGACGGCGATGAGGCGATCCACACCACCCACGGCTTTCTGGTCTATCCGATTGCGACGCTCGCGACCGGCGCCAAGCCTGTGGTGGCGGCCGAAACCGGCTACACGGCGGATGTGGACGCAATTCTCGCCGCCGTGACGCCGCGCACCCGGATCGTGTTTCTGGCCAATCCCAACAATCCGACCGGAACCTATTTGCCGTCCGAAGAGATCAAGCGTTTGCATCGCGCCCTGCCATCGCGGGTGCTCCTGGTGCTCGACGCCGCCTATGCGGAATATGTGCGGCGCAACGACTACGAGGCCGGCATCGAGCTGGTGGCGACGTCAGAAAATGTCGTGATGTGCCGCACGTTCTCGAAGGTGCACGGTCTCGCGGCGCTCCGGCTCGGCTGGATGTACGGGCCGGCCC
>JASHRR010000325.1 GCA_030037185.1 Xanthobacteraceae bacterium
TGCCGACCGCGGCGGCGACCACCGCAAAGCCGCTGATCGCGATGAACGCCAGCAGCAGCCGGGCGCGCAGGCCGTAGCCGGCTCTTACGGGTTTTGATGCTTTCGCCACCGTTCCCCCTGCCTGGTCGCAATGATCGCGCCTTGTCCCACACGAGCAGGGCCCGCGATGACGCCCGGAACTAATCCTGTTCGCACCATTCCATCCTCCAGAACCGATGATAATTTCGCGCGACCGGCAATCAATTTGTGAAATCCTGTGTCGCCATGCGGACGCCAGCCTCGCGGTAATAGCGGACCACACCGGGGTGGCATGCACGGCATTTGGCGCGATGGAGCAATCAATTCGTAGGAACGAGCGATTTCGGAATGCCGATCCCGATCTCGCGATAGTAGCGGACCGCGCCTGGATGGAACGGCAGGAACGTATTTTTCACCACATTCTGCGGGATGGTATCGCGTGCCGTAGAACTGGCCTTCACAAGGCGCGGCTGGTTCTCGAAAACGGCTTTGACCAATCGGTAGACCAGATCGTCGGGCAAATCGACTCGTCCAACCGTAAAATTGTACATCCCAATGGTGACATAGTCCTTTTCCAGACTGCGGTAGGTTCCGGCCGCTATCGTCGAGGGGGTGAACTCCGGCATCGCCTTACGGACAACTGCAATCTGTTCGGGAGACAAACTGATGAAGTTGATCGGCTCCACCGCTTCGGCCTTCTGGATCACCGGCATGGGTGCTCCAGTCAGGGTCAAGAAAGCGTCATGGCGACCATCCAAAAGCTCGGCGGTCATCGCGTCGAACGATGCGTAGCTGAATTGGGCTGGAATCCCGAGAACCTTCAAAATTGGCGGAATGTACGTACCACCAGTGCCCGCACGCGGGCCAACGCCGAAGCGCTTTTTGTCGAGCTGAGCGAGGGTGGTTATGCCGGAGCGGCGCAAGACCACGGCTTGAAATGGCGTATCGTACATTGGAAAGAGCGCACGCATGTTCTGGAAGGTCTTCCCGCCCGTCCAATCGCCGGTGCCGTTCCAGCCGGCCAGACCGACCCCCATTGTAATCATGCCAAGCTGCGCGACGCCGCTATCGATGAGCTTGATGTTGTGGACCGGACCTTGGGTCGGCAAAGGGTTAACGGTAATGCCGAGCTTTTCGGTGAGAATCTTCGCGAGTTCTTCGCCGTAAGGAAGGTACACACCCCCCGGCGAGGCCGTTCCGATAGTCAGCGTTTGGGGCCAAGGATTTGCTGCCTGGATGGCAGTCGACGTTCCGATGGGGAGCAGAAACCAAATCAAAGCCAAGAGTGGGCGCATAGCATAGTTCCTCCCTTCGCTTATCTTATCCGCTATCCACGATAGCGGACATTACCACGCGCGACCAAAACGTGTCATCTGCTTTGTACCTGAGTTCTGTGGCTTTCTTGCTTAGATGCTAACCTCCTCAACACTTGATCGAACGGCCGGCAGTGTGCGGAAGCAAAAAGTACGCCTCTGTGGAGGCGTTCACATTCGGGTGTCGTATTTCAATTGGCGACTGGCCGAATTGGAGTTCTGCTGCTTCGTTGCAGCCAACATCGTGGTCTCCGGCTTGAGTTTGTCGTTCCCACCTGCATCATCCGGCCGCGCCGGTCCGCGGACTCCCGGTTGAGGTTGTCCTCGAGCGCCTGCATTGTGTTGACGCAAATGCGCGGCGTCTGTGAAGACATTCACATTCGGTTAATCGTTTTTGAATTGGCCTTTGTCGCTCACACTGTTCAGGCGTACAGCATCATGCCCGGGCGAGGAGCGATGGGTAAATCAGCCCGATGTATCAGCCGGAAGATCGCAGAAGACCGCCGCGTGGTCGTGAAAGTGCCTGTCTCCCGGTGGCTTTGGTGGTTTGGCCAGCCGCGCGCCGGAAGGTACTTTGGTCCTGGGAACGAAGTCGGTTGTCGTTGATACAGAGGGAGGTCGGTGACGTGGAAATATTGGGGTCAATGATCACGTGTTGATTTGAGAGGCCCTGTGCGGTGTTCTCAAGACGTGCGAGGCGAGTGTGCTGGAGGCGTCAAGTTACGACCAGGCGATGCCGGTCATCGCTGGGCATCCGGGCTTAACTGCGATATCTCGCCGTTGCATGTTGGTGCCGATGCGCGCGGTCATTTTGAGGAGCTCTTGAATTGGCGACTTTTGCTCATGCTCCTTCCCTCTACAGTCGCGCCGAAGTCGCGGCGGGCAGCAACACCGCCGCGGCCGGATCGAGCAGTAGTGCGACCGTAAAGATAAACCACCGCAACAGTCGTCATCGCCCGCACCAAGCATAGTTGACGGGACCAGGTCCGCCTCAACCTTCCGGCCCTCGGCATCGAGGGCCGCCCATTCGACTTTGAGCCCGGCCAGGTCTTGGCCTCGCGCCACGCTGCTCGGCACATGTCTTGCGCTGCTGATCGGCCAGAGCCATCGCAGAGGCCGTGCGACTCTTCGCTGTCGCCTTCTCGATCGCACGATCTATTTGGGTAATGCGCCTCTCCACGTCATCAACGACGGCCACCTGGACGCCCATCCGGGCATCGATACCCGCTTTTTGCAGAAGCCGGCGGGGCGTGAGCGCGTGCTCCCGGAGTTTCATGGAGCATTTTGCCGAGCAAGCCGGCGTCAAGGTCTCGTACCTGCAGCATCAAATGGCGCAGATCCCTCCGTCACCATGCAAGGCTTGTTCAACTCGAAAGGGCGGCTCAAGGGACTGAACTCCCGCGCGAGGTTCCCAATGCGATCAAGACCGTCAAGCTGGACAAGCAAACAGGGACGGCGGCCGAGATCATATTGGCGGACAAGATCGCCGGCGCCTTCATCCTTCTGCCCGGGATCCTCGGGCCTGATGGGGCCGGAGCCAAGTTCGAGGAATCGAGCGGCATCGGGAGGCATCTTGCGATCGGACGAATTTGCTTGTTCAGTTTCACAAAGAACTGAAACGCTTGCTTTCGCCCCCCGCTTCAATGCACCCGACCGCGACTTGGTAGGCTGATGATGCGATTTTCAATGTTTGCCCGCCCTGCAACCGCATAGGCGATGGCTTCAGCCCGCAAACCGCCGCTGGTGGTGGCACCAGCCAGAGTGATTTTGCCGTCGACGACCGACACCGAGACTCCCAGCGGGGCAATGCTCACACTGATTTTCTCCGTAAGAGCCGAACTGATCTTTGCCTCCAGCAATTTGTCGGCGAGCACTGAACGCGTGTAAATGCATTCTCCGAAACGCAAGCCTTCGGCGAGTTCACAAACCGCTTTGACGCAAGCATCGCGCGACAGCCGCTCCGTATTGAGAACAAGGTGGTAGAGGCGCGAATCCTTTTCCTCGAGGTTGAACAGGGTACGCATTCCGCGGGCGCGGGCAGCATCGAATTTTTCGACCTCCTCGCGCATCGCTTTTGCATTGCGGTAGCAGAGCCGCTCCATCATGACGCGCACTCGGAAATCCATCGGCGCGCATACCCGCACGCTGATGACCTGCGGTATACCGCCAAGCAGTGTGGCAGCGCCCCACCCTTGGACCAGCACGTTGCCGCGGTGAGCAAGGCTGATTATTTCCTCACAGGTGTAGCGCGATAGTCGTCGTCGATTGACTTGCCATCGATCCAGCAAAGACGCCGAGCCGTCTACATGGCGCCGCACCAATTCCTCTGCAACTCCCAAACGCCGGGCGACCTTGTCTGCCACGATTTCCGAATGGACGTTTTCTAGCCCTAATTTCTCGGCGATACCTGCTGCCACCTCTGTGCCAAGAGATCCGATTTCACTTGTCACCGCGATTACGATCACGGGCCGTGTCTCTTCACATCCTGTCGGAGCGTTTCCTATCCGATGAGGAATGTGACTACCGTCGCGCAGCGCTGCCCAATGTATGTCGCGGGTCGAGATGTTCGATAACGAGGTCATGATCATTTCCCCTTGATCGGATGAGCGTGTTCTCATCCGTCGGTGATCGTGTGCCTGATCATCTCCGCGGCCCGCGAGGCCGTAAATCAGTCAGCCGTATCAATACCTCCACCAGCGCCGATGCCAGCTTGCGAATAAAAATTGTTGTCCGCCAGGTGATTATACTGACGCTGCGGGTGACACACCGATATGGTACTTGTGACCCAGGACCAAGCGATTGTGCCAAGCGGCAGGGCGCGAACCTCACATCACGCTTTACGGCCTGTTCCGTCAGGCTGACACCGGTGCCGATGCGACCTGGCCTCGGCCTGGCGATCGTGGTCGGAACCCGGTCAAAGCACCGGGCTTGCTCTCTCTCTACTAGATTCTTGCCCAGCGGATCTTTAACTAAAGGACTCCAACTCCAACAAGGGCAGCCCCTGCGTCAAGCGGCGGCGAGCACATCGAGAGATCCCTGCATCGGCACGATGATGGGCCGCCTCGAGCCGGCTATCTGGTCAGCGTCGGGCGTCGGGTTGGTGGTGGAAGCGGCTGTTCGCGAGGGGACCGCAAAGGCGCTTATGAAAGAAGAGGAACAGGAGAGCAGACGCCCTTTGTCGTGAGGCGGTGGGTATAGCATGGTCCGTCCGGCTCCAGCAGGCCGTGTCCTTTGAGCTTGCGCAGATGTGGCGCCGCCGGTTCAGGCGATAGCGCTTCTCTGAGAGCCCGAAGGTGGTGAGCACGACCTCATGGATCTCCTTAGCCGTCCAGCTGTCAACGTGCGTGCCGCCGTGCAAGAGGACCTCCATCAGCGTGATGAGGAGGGTCTCCTGGATGTTGATACCGGGATAGCGCACCGAACCGAGGCTAATCGGTAGGGCGATCGCTGCAGCCAGGCTGAAGGTCTCCTGATCGAGCCTCTCGCGGATCATGGCAGGGCTCAGTTTGTCGGCGGCCGCCTGCAGGGCCTCGACATTCTCGCCAGCCAGAAAGGCGTTGTCGTTCTTGCGAAAGGCGATGTTTGCACGATTTGAGCTCCTGCCGATGAAACCCATTGAGCAATAGGTCGTCTGGAAGGGGAAGAATGTTGCCACGCGCGTGAAGACCGGCCCGCGAATTGCGTGAAGCGGCTCTTCTGGCTGGCCAAGATGCGGTGATTGGGATCCTTGGTCGGGAACTTCGGCACGGTCACCCGAAAGGATGGACCCTGTTCCATGCTCTTGACCGAGCAGGGCGACATCCTGCCCGTAAACCCTATTCGTCCGAAGTAACGATTACATACAAATTTCACCCGCTTTGCCCGTCATGTCTTCGGAATTCGGCTGCGCTATGTCCATAACGAGCCGAACATTGTGCGACGGCCGAACGGGTGGTCGTTGTCGTTTCCACCTGGATGAGGCAACCGGCCGCCGCCAAAATCGACATTGTCCGCGAGCCAAAGCAAGCGGCACTCCAGCAGAAGGCCAAGCGCGGCGAGTTGATCAACGAGTAGCGATTGGCTATGTACGCACCGCGAATGATCGGCTCGAGAAGGATCCAGACGAGCGTGCGGCCATCTGGTGTTGACCATGTTGAAGAACCCGGCTTACGCAGGGGCGTACGCCTTTGACCGGAGCCGGGCCACGGTGCGACTTGAACACGGTCGCAAACGCATCGTGTGCCAGATGCATCACCGACACGAACAGTGGGCAGTTTTTACTTCCGACCGCCGCGAGGGCTACATCAGTTGGAATGTCTACCAAAACAACCGCGCATTGATTGCCAACAATACGAATGCGAAAGGAGATACCGTGCGCGGATCGGTCAAGCGTGGCGGCCCGCGGCTTGCCGGACTTCTGCACTGTGGCCATTGCGACTCGAAGTTGTTGGCGCAGTACCCGGTCCCAGGGCACGCTACCATGCGGTGGCTACGCTAAGGTAGATCTGAGAGTTGCGTGCGTTTCGGTGGGCTGCAAGCTGATCGTCTGGTCACTGAGCAAATGCTCGAATGCCTAAAGCCGCTAACGGTTCAAGCATCGCTGCAAACGATCGAGTGCCTGCAGGCTGCCCGGGATGAACGGGCTCATTACAAGGAGCTGGCCCTCCAGCAAGCACACCACGAAGTGATGCATGCGCGGCGTCAGTACGATGCGGTGGATCGCTCACGACGAGTTCTTCTTCAATCTGCGCTTGGAGCTTCAGCGCTTTATTCCAGCGACGCTCGAGCTCCGTAGCAACGAGGGTACGGCGCCAACAGGGCGATCCGCTCAGTCACGCGGCGAGAGGGGAGCGGCTGGCACTGGGTCATGGTGTGCGCAGCTGTGGGATCACCCCGAAACCCCGCCGGAGTTCAACAAGCGCATCCTGCGTACGGTCTTGAAGGAAGTCATGGCCAGCTCCGCCGGCGACACGATCCGCTCCGTGAATCAGCGCGCAGTCGGTTCGTTCGAACCTGATCCGAGCCGGCCTCGGTGCACTTTGCCGTACTTCAAGAGCTGATCCGCGACAAAGCGGACCATGTTTATCGGGATGGCAAACCCCATGCCCGGATTGGCGTTGGTCGCCCCAATGAAGGCGGTATTGATGCCAATGAGTTCCCCGTTAAGTTTGACGAGCGCTCCCCCTGAATTTCCTGGGTAGATGGCCGCATCAGTCTGAATGAAATCCTCGTATTCTTCAATTCCTACATTCCTCCGGTGCAGTCCGCTGATGATCCCCGAGGTCACCGTCTGGCCGATTTGACAGGGGTTGCCAATGGCGAGGACGAAGTCGCCAACCTCTAGCGCATCGGAATCGCCAATCGGCAGCGCGGTCAGGTTTTGAGCTTGCACCTTGATGACGGCGACATCCGTGGCGCGATCAAAACCGACTCGCTTTGCTGGCAGCTCACGACCGTCAGGGAGGGTCACGACGATTTCGTCCGCATGGTCGATGACGTGACTGTTGGTGAAGATCAGCCCTTGTCTCGCATCGATCACCACACCGGAACCGCTCGCCTTTATCTGACGCGCAGCCGCAGCGTCGTATGTCTGGGTCGACCGTCGCGGGCGTAGGCGGTCGTTCAGTGAGGAATTCTTCACCGGTCGGGAGTCGCCCGCAATGGCAACCGTAACAACGGCGGCCTTAACCTCTCTGAGAAGCGGAGCAAGCGAGGGCATGCCGCTCTCGGCAGGCAGACGGACGCTCGCATCAGCCGCAATGGTGCCGTCGATGACCCAGAGACCCAACGCAACAGCGCCAAGCAGCAGAGTCCCAATCGTCATGGCCATTATCCTTTTTCAGCGAATAAATCCGTGGGTCCGTATCTTTGACGTTGGCTCACCTGTGCCATAAGACACATACGTTTACCTTGTCGGCATGAAGCCGGATGTCATCACGGGAGTCGCGGGCGGCATCACCGCGCCTGGCTCGTTATCAGATTTGGCGTCGTGCTTTGGCGCAAATTGTGCGGCGTGAGGCTTCTGGCAACATCGTCATAGATGGCGAGTGCGTCCACCACGTGTCCTTCGTAGCAGATCATCCGCGCGTTCAATATCGTAAGGATCGCACCGCTCAATATTTCTGCAGACAGTGCGTCATCGCTTTCGCGTTGTTCGACAAGCCTTAGAATTTGCAGATCACGCGCCGCACATCCGCGCGTGAACGAGCCGGCGGTGGCGGCGTCGATCGTGCTGCCGAGGCACAGTGTCGCCAGAGCGACATGGACTGAGCGGGTGAGCAAATGCTTCCTCATGGCGGATCTCCGGAAATATAATGGAGTCAAGCCTAACGCTCCGCCGATCGATATCTTCGCGGTCGGCGAGAGTGCCGGAAAGCGGCCAACCTACGGGCTGGCCGCTTTTCCGCTTTGTCAGTGACCGCGCTCCCAATCCCGCCGCAGCTCGAAGCGCACGTTGGCGTCCGGGTCCGATCCGACATACATACCACGCGCGTCGTACACGTCATGAGTGGGCTGGAAGCTCTGCTGCTTCGTGGCGGCGAGTACGCCGGAAGCGGTAACCAGCGTGAAAGCGAGTGCGAAGGTCATCTTGCCGAACATGGTGATGTCTCCCTGATTGAGTTTGTCGGTCACACCGTCCTGGTGTGCACTCGCATCATGCTGGCGTCGAAGGGGTCGGGTAAATCAGCCCGACGTATCGCCCGCTGCGATCGTAGAAACGCCGGCGCTGAGCGCGAAAGTGCCTGTCTCCCAGAGGCTTTCTGCGTCGGGCGCGACCGCAAACAGGGGGGATGCTTCGGTCTTGGGAATGAAGTATTGTTGTTTGATACCGAGGGAGGCCGATAACGTGGAAATACTGGTGGTCGATGATCACGTGCTGATTCGAGAGGCGTTGCGCGGCGTTCTTAAGGAAGTTAAGGCCGAAGCGACTGTGTTGGACGCTTCAAGTTGCAGCGAAGAGATGCAGCTGATTGCGGGGCATCCAAACCTCGATCTCATTTTGCTTGATCTGAACTTGCCTGATCGTGATGGCTTCTCCGTGCTTACCGAATTGGGTCAGCGCTATCCGGCTCTTTCGGTGGTTGTACTGTCCGCCCAGCAGGACCGCAGCAGCGTTGTCCGGGCTCTCGACCTCGGCGCGGTCGGTTTCATTCCAAAATCAGGTCAGCGTGAGGTGATGGTAAGCGCGCTCCAATTGGTGTTTGCCGGCGGCATTTATATTCCGCCCGGAAATCCTTGCTCGCGACCAGCCGTCGGCGCAGCAATCCGACCAGAAACAGCGCGCGGCCAATCGTCCAAGTGTCTCGCCCGCCAGTGTCGGCCTAACGGACCGGCAAGTCGACGTGCTCTCGCTGATGATGCAGGGCAAAAGCAATAAAGCGATTTGTCGCGTTCTCAATTTGGCGGAACCCACGGTGAAGAATCACGTCACCGCGATCCTCAAAGCATTGGGAGTATCAAACCGTACTGAAGCAGTCATTGC
>JASHRR010000326.1 GCA_030037185.1 Xanthobacteraceae bacterium
CGCTACACGCCTCCAGAAATTGCAGTGCACATCGCCAATCCGGAGGTGCATATCGCTCAGAGCGGACCTTTGACGGTGACACAGGACAAACCGTTTACCATCGCGCCGCCCGACCCGCTCAAAATCGATGGCGCGGACCTTGCCAGTCGCGTGGAGCCGATCCGCCGGGATGCAAAGACGGCCGGGGGCGACGTGATAACCCGCGAGGTTACCGTGTTTTCGAATGTGAATCATGGTCAGGGGCTTGTGGTCACGGGCTGGAGCTACAAGGACGGTAGCGGCCGCGAACCGGTGCGTCAGTACTGTTATTACCTGACGCCGAAACCAGACGGGTCCAGCACAAGAGTCGACATCGGGGCCAACGGCGCCCGCGCATCAAATATCGCGGCAGGGCTCGTTCCGGATCTGGAGGGTGCTCTCACCAAATGTCAGTGGTGGCAAGGATGAGGTGTCGTCCGCCTTGCCGGGAGCGGAATGAAGTGTTGATCCACTTGATCCCCGCTCCCGACGAAAGGGATGGTCTTGATCTGCTGCTATCGGTGGTAAGCAGATTGGTCCGACAAGAGACAAAGATGCCTACTGGCGGGTCAACATTGTGTAGGGCTTACATTTATTTGCCGCCTCCAACGAGCAGCTGAAAATGATGGCGGCAACCTCGCCAATCGCGTGGGGGCAGACATCCTAATCAAGCAGAGTGACGACATCATCAGCGCTGCCGGTGTCGCATGTGCGTGTCCGTCCTGATTGCAGCGCTGCAAGAAGTAGGAGGGGAATGAATGACTGGAGACGAGGCGATAGAGCTGCTCACCTCAAAAGTGCGCAAAGCTATCCAAGAGGGCGAGGCGAGCATCGTGAAGGCTTTCAGCGAGGAGGCCGAGAGCCTCAAGGAGCGGGGGTGCCACATGCGCTCCCAACGCTATCGGGTCGCTGCGGAGGTGCTTCGCGATGCCCTCTAAAGCCGGCACCGCCAAGCCAAAGGGTCATTCCCCACGAGGCTTGCGACTCTTCCCGACCGTTCTCATCTACACGTTCCAAGCTCGGCGATTCGGACGTCGGCAACCTCCGCGCCACGTTGCACGGGATTGTTGCAAGTAATCGCGCTGCAACGCTCAAGTAATTTCCAAGATATCGCCGATCGGCTACTTTGCGATTTACAGGTCAAACACTCGGTCACCCGGCCGAGCGGGCCGCCGCGGAGACCGGCAGCAGCTTCAAGCTCTGAGGGGACACATGACTACAACGAGCGCCGTTACCGCCCTACAAGTTGCAGACGAGGACTTTCTGGTGGCTAGCCTCATCGAGCGCTGCCCCAAGGCAATGATGATCCGCGAGCTGATGATGAACGCGCTCGAAGCAGCACGACACGCGCCGGAAGGGCGACGTCTCGTGGAGATCAGCGCGATTGAGATCGACGGTGTCGACAAGCTCGCTATCTGGAATACCGGGCCCGCCATGGACGCGGTCGAGCTGTTGAAGATGAGCAATATTGCTTCCTCGTTGGGCAAAGAGAAGAGCCTTACCGGCAATTTCGGTATGGGTGCAAAGGTCGCTTCACTGCCGTCTAACCAGCGAGGGATGCGCTATCGCTCATGCAAAGGCGGAAAGGTGCATGAAGTCATTCTATGCAAGCGCGATGGTGTATATGGGCGGCTCCGCCGCGTTGATCCAGACACCGACGAGTACCTTGACGAAGTCGTTGACATTACCGAACTGGCTATCGCGGACGGCCGGACGACAGACGAAGAATGGACCGAGGTCATATTATTCGGCAACGAAGCGCACCAGCATACCGTGCGAGACCCATTCAAGGGCGACCCTTCGCAGGACGCACAATGGCTGGCGACGTATCTGTATCACCGCTTCTATCGATTGCCCGATGGGGTAAAGGTCACTCTCCTGAAGGGGACCAACAAGCTGGATGGGAATCGCCAGTTCGAGCCGATTCCCTCCCGGCTGCGGTATTTTGAGAATCACGAAACTGTCCCGCTCTCGAACGGAATGAAAATTCACTACCTCTACGACGCACCATACAACAACACGAGCCACAACCGATCCATAAGCGGCGCGATTGCGTCCGCGGTGAGTACGTGCGCCGTGATCTATCGCGACGAAATGTATGACGTGAAGAAAGGTCGCCAATGGACCTTTGAAGCGCCGGTGTTTGGCATCCCCTTCGGGGCGAAGCACATTTCTATCCACATCGAGCTGCCTGATGACGCGCCGGTGGTGCCGGATGCTTATCGGCAATTCCTGCGGCATGGCACTGGCGACCAACCCCACGTGGCAGCCAGCGACTTCGCGGCCCTTGTCCGTGAGAATCGCCCCCAATGGCTGATTGACCTGATCCACTCTTTCGCGCCGGACAGCAGGTCCAGCGACGAAATCCGCGATGAGTTGCAAAAGCTGCTCAATCACCTGCGAGTACGTCGGGTGAGTCCAAACGTAACGCCACATGGCGGAACAAACGTGACTCCGGGTGCCGGCCCAGCAACCGACGCCGGCCGCGGCGTTGGCAACGGGGGTGGCGGGAGCGGACAGCGGCCTAAGCCGACCGACCTCTCTGTGTTGCCGACCGGTGCAAAGCGAGCAGAGATGTTCAAGAACCTGGAGCGTGCGCCGGAGATCATACGGCTGGACACAGAGGAGGAGATCGACGAAAAGGGTCTTAAAGGGCGTGCGGCGCGCTATGTCATGGAGGCTGGACAGTTATTCGTGAATATGCGCTACCCCGCGATCGATGAGATGCGCGCGCAGTTAGAGGCGGAATATCAAGCTGCCAACGACCTTGAACTCATGCGCTCGCTCGCACAGCAGCACGCCGAAACGACGATGATAATGCGCGTAGGCCGCACCGTGGTCTACGCCCTGGCAAAACAACGCAACGAAGAATGGGATCAGAAGGCGCTGGAGACGGCCTCCTCTCCGGAAAGTCTCAGCATGGCGGCCGATGACTTCGGCGATTCCATGCAAAACGTCCGTCGAGCCATCGGAAGGGTCATCACGAGGGTCGAGGTGGATGCGGCTTAGCGGAATGCCAATTAGCGCGGGTAACAAGTATCAAACGGCCGCAAACGGAAGAGGCGCCGCGAGGCGCCGTGTTGCCCGGCTGTAGTTGGGCGCCTGCCGAACCATGCCGAGACACGCATAAAAACCTATAGCGCACTCGCCGAACTCGCGGCGCGCCTCAACGGACTCACCGAGCACTGCCGGTGCAATGATCCTGGCCGGCAGTCGCCGGCATACGGGGGGCGCCGTGTCACGGCCGAGGCAAGGCTACCGAGGCCTGTGAACGAAGCGCCATGCGCCTCGCAAGGCCCCTGTTGGGGTCGTTACGCCCCCCGAGAGTCAACCCGACAGTGAGTGTCGCGCCGTAACCACTACTCAACGGCGATGGCAATCGCGCTCGGCGGCGTTGTCGCGGCAGGCGTCCAGAATGGCGATGCGCACGCCCTTTGCCTGGCGAAGCTCGCCGATCAGGGTCTCCACCGGGACAAGCTCGTAGGGCACTTGGCCTACGCTCGAAAACTCCGCATCGACGGGCACCACATACGGTGTGTCGCCGAAGGTCGCGCCGTGGCCGGCGAAATACACCAGCGCCACGTCGGCGCCCTCTACGCGATCCGCGAACTGCCCGATCGCTCGTCGCAGCGCCTTCTGATCCAAATCCTCGCCGAAGATGACGTCAAAGCCGAGTTTCGCGAGAGCGTCGCGCACGCCGCGAGCGTCGTTCACCGGGTTGGCAAGCTTGTCCGCATAGCGATAGGCGCCGTTGCCGACGACGAGCGCCACTCGTTTTTCGGCGTGTACCGGCGCAGCGCCGAGCACGAAAAGGACAATCAAGGTTGCAATCATCACGGCAAAACGAATAGGCATCGAAAGCCCCCCGACAGCAATAAACAAGCCGAGCCTAGCCCAACCGCATCGTCGCTTAAAGGCCTCCAATCGGTTCGGGGATTAGCGGTTCGGCTCTTGAGCGTTATACGTCACGCACGCCCAGATGAAGCTCCGCCGGGACACGGTGAGGGGCGGGCCATTTTTTGCCGTCGCGTCCGAATC
>JASHRR010000327.1 GCA_030037185.1 Xanthobacteraceae bacterium
CATGGCCTTGTGCGCCTGATCGAGCCGCCCGGCGAGCGCATGGCTGGCTGCCGCCCCGCGTGCTGCGCCTGCCGAATTGGGCTGCTCGCGGAGTCCCTTCTCTGCCCACCAAGAGGCTTCGTCATAGCGGCCGGCACAGAAATGACCGCGGCCAACGACAGCGGACGCCAGGAATGTGAACGGATCGAGCAGGCTGAGGCAGATCGCACGTCCAGCATGTTCCACGGTCACATCGGGTTCGCCCAGAAAAATTCTGACAAAACCACTGAACAGCCACCCTGCAGCCAAATTCGGATTGCGGACCAGAGCCTGATCGATGAATGCCGCTCCATCCTCGACATCGCCCACGACCAGTGCGAGCGCGAACCCACCCATGCTGAGCGCGATCGCGTCCTCTTTTCCCAACTCCACCGCTTGCCGAGCCAGCCGCGCGGTTTCGGCGACCTCCTTTGCTCGCTCCGCCATCCAGCCGTTCATCATGCGCCAAGCGTAGCACCACGCGGCCATGCCGTACGCCGGAGCATAGTGAGGGTCGAGTTCAAGGGCTTTGTAAAGCAGCCTCAGCGCTTCGGCGTTCGCATGCTTGGTCCCATCGTGAACTCTTGCCATGCCTTGCAGATAGTAATCGTAGGCGTCCAGGCTTCCAGTCGGCTTGCGCTTAGCGCGCTCGATCTCGGCTTCCTCCATCTTAGGAGCGATTGCGCCGACCACGCTTGCGGCGAACTGATCCTGCAAATCGAAGATGTCCTCGATGGTGCCGTCAAATCGGTCGGCCCAGATGTGCGCTCCGATCGATGCATCGATTAGCTGGCCAGTAATACGCACGCGGTTCGACGTCCTGCGCACGCTGCCTTCGAGCACATAGCGGACCCCAAGCTCGTGACCGACTTGCTTCATATCCACCGCCCGCCCCTTGTATGTGAAGCTCGAATTGCGCGCGATCACGAACAACCAGCGCAGCCGCGATAGCGCCGTGATTATCTCCTCCACCATGCCATCCGCAAAGTAATCCTGCTCGGGATCGCCGCTCATATTGGTGAACGGTAGCACGGCGATTGACGGTCGGTCGGGAAGAGGCAATGGGGGTTGCCCCCTCGGAGCGCCCGCCGAAACCCGCGCTTCCAGCTCAGGTCCCTCATGCACGACACCTACGAAACGCACGCCTTTGCGAAGCAGGGTGCGGATGAAGCGCTGATCTTCTCCGGTATCACCAATGGCGCATCGAACGGCGTTGATGCGGGTGCTCAATGCCGATTCGGAGATGACCCGCCCATCCCAGATGGCGGTGATCAAATCGCCCTTGCTGACAACCCGATGGCGATTCGTGATCAAATATTCGAGGAGATCGAAGACTTGCGGGGCAACGGCGACCAGTTGAGGCCCGCGACGTAGCTCGCGCCGATCCCCGTCAAGGGCAAAGTCTCCGAAGCGATAGAGCAATTCTCGGTTCCACGCTCGAAAATGCTGCTCACCGGTACTCTAGCATATCAACCGGTAAAAAAAGAAGGCTGCGGTAAGCCACAAAGAAGCCGCTGGTAAAGCGCGATCGCCTCGATGCTGGCATACTCTGGCCTGGTGATCAAGCGTGGAGAGTCATGAAACCGCAACGCCGGCAATTCCTCGAGCTAATGGCCTGTGCTGCCGATCGCCATCACAGCTATCAACGTAAACGAACAGCCAGTCACATCCATCACGGCGTATGATAAACAGTAGCAAAGCGTTGGTCGGTTGCGGCTACACAATTGTCCTTGGTGGATTGCCCACGCTTGTCCTGAACGGCGCGTTCTACTCGCTTCCATACGATGTCTTGAACGATTTCGCGCCTGTCGCACCGTTGGTGACGAATTCGAGGTACAAACATGTCTATGAACAAGCCACACGTCGAATTCCATTGCGTGGACATAAACTCCGGATGGGATACGCCGGCGGAACTCCCGCCTGGCATAAAGCAAAAAATTCTGGCGAGCGACCTTGACGAGAACAGCAAAACGGGGAGCCGGTCGCGGCTGTTGCGAGCCGATCCCGGTGTCTATACCACGGCCCCGCTTGTCCATGACCACTGGGAAGAAGTTTTTCTGATCTCGGGCGACCTCATCATCGGCAACGACGCGCAGGGGAACGGCGGCAAGGTGTTTCGAGCGCCGGCCTATGCATGCCGGCCGCCTGGCGTCTATCACGGCCCGGTTAAAACCGAGACCGGCTGCGTGCTCTTCGAACTGCACTATTATGACGAACAGGGAACCCGTCCGGCCCAGCGGCCATGGATGGGAGAAGAGCAATGAGACCTTCCCGCCGTATATTCTGGCGCCTTGCCGCGGGCGCCACCGCACTCCCTGTCTTGTCACGCGTCGCAGGGGCGCAGGCCTATCCGACGCGGCCGGTTCGGATCATCGTCGGCTTTCCGGCGGGCGGTGCAGCCGACACCACCGCGCGCCTGCTCGGCCAATCGCTTTTGGAGCGTCTTGGTCAACCGTTCATAATCGAGAACCGCCCAGGTGCTGCGGGTAACATCGGGACCGAAACCGCAGTGAAAGCGCCTGCCGACGGCTACTCGCTTCTGTTGGTCCTTTCAAATAACGCGGTCAACGCCACCCTTTATGACAAACTCAATTTCAATTTCCTCCGCGACATCGCGCCCGTCGCGAGCATCGCTCGCGTCCCCGGCTCACTTGATGTGAACCCATCCGTTCCTGTCCGAACGGTTCCCGAACTCATAGCCTATGCCAAGGCCAATCCAGGCAAACTCAACATGGGGTCGAGCGGCGTCGGCAGCCCGCAGC
>JASHRR010000328.1 GCA_030037185.1 Xanthobacteraceae bacterium
CCCGCGGCAATGATCTTTCGACGCCGATGCCAGAATTCGGCTTTCCCGGTCTGAGGCCCGGCGACCGGTGGTGTCTGTGTGCACCACGTTGGCGGGAAGCATTTGAGGCGGGCCAAGCGCCCCGCGTGGTCTTGCGGGCTACTCACGAAGGTGCCCTCGGCTACTGCTCGCTCGCCGATCTGAAACGTTTCGCGGTGGACCTCGCCTGACCCTGCCGCCGGGCAAACGAGCTGCGTTCACGTTTCAGCCAAGACTGCGACCAGTCGACTCACGGTGCAGGCGGACGTGCAGGTGGCCTTGCCAAAACTCTTTGCGGCTCTCGAGACTTGCGAGATGCTGGCAATGAAATAGAAGCCTCGGCTATTCGTGGGAAAAAGTGCTGTTGAGGCAAGGGGGAGCTTCGCATTGAATTCGACAACGGGCAGCGGTTCGCAAGGCGCCATCGGCGCGACCGGGCAAGAAACGCTTTTGTCCGTCGCAGCGCTGTGCCACATTTCGAGCGTTGGTTGGTATCGTCAGCATTGGCAAAAAGGGAGGAGACCGATGGGTAAGAAAACTCTTCGCAATCTGATCGTATTCGCAGCGCTGGCGCCCGCTTCAGCCGTAATACCGTTGGCCGCGTCCGCACAGGCGCCGGCTTCACCTCCGCCGGCCCCGTTGATCGCGCCGTCGTTGGTGCCCTCCGCCACCATCAATCTGATGACGGCGGAAGGTTCCGCTGCGTTCGGTGCGGTCTGGCGAACCGCCGAAGCCCGGGTCGTCGAAGTGGAGCCGATGGCCGGCCGTCTGCCGGGCTATGACAAGACCTTCGACATGCAGCCCCATGCGGGCGAAGCAAATTTCGATGATTCGAAATGGCAAGTTGTCGAACCCAAGGGCCTCGCTGACCGGCGCGGCGGCGGCAAATCGTCCTTCCTGTGGTATCGCACCACCCTGACCATCCCGACCAAGGTCGGCGACTTCGACACCACCGGGGCCAAGGCGGTGTTCACCGCCTATGTGGACGACTATGCTGAGGTGTGGATCAACGGCCAGATGCCGCGGCGCAGCGGCTACCCGAGCCCCGCCACCATCCAGGGCCTCAATATGCCGAACCGCGTCGTGCTCGCTGAAACCGTGAAGCCCGGCGATAAGTTCCAGATTGCCGTATTCGGCATCAACGGCCCGATTTCCGTCGCACCATCTAACTTCATCTTTTTCCGTGACGCCAAGGTCGAGTTTTACAAATAGTCGAAGCCAGGGTGCATTTTAGCGCCGCGCTGGCCAGTCTTCGGTATCACGCTCGCAAGCGGTAGGCGCGCGTATTTCCAGGGTGGGTTGTTCCGGCGAAATCCTCGCCAGCGCCGGCCTCGCGGCCGGTGCGGGCTCCGGGTGCCTGGGTGCGCGCACTTCCGGGGCGTCGCCCTGGCTATGGGTTCGGCGCTGCCGCGTCGGTAGCCCACCTCAGGTCCACTCCCAAAAATTAAACCGATGGCGGTGTGGGACGGGCGTCGCCGAGTCCGACCTTGCCGGGGCAGCTTCGCTGCCGATGGCTTCGGCGCAGCGTTACAGTGTAATCGAGCGACCGCAGTCCTCCCGGCACGTCGGCTTCAGAACCGGGCCTTTTGCGTCATCGAGTGGCGCATGGCTAAGAACGGTGACTGGTGGCCTGGGGCCACTGGGCCGGAAGCGGGCGAACCACGGGCGGGCTTTTTTATTATCTCGGGATCGGGGACGGCGAGTTGACCTACGAAGGCCGAGCCTGGCGCCTGTGCGATGGTTGCGTGCGAGTGTGTTCTGGAATTTGCTTGAACGCGAATTTGCTGCCGAGCGCAGACGAGGGACAGCTGCGGGTGGGAGGCCTTGAGCCACCCGTTGTCACGCTTTGCGAAACCCGGTGACACCGGCCATAGCACGTCCCACATTTGGATCGCGGCCCATATGGCAATTAGAGCTCCCGGGTCGAGCATGCCCTCGTCAGCAAATCTTGCGGTTGACGCAACGTCCCCCTTCGATCTTGTCGAAGCTGACTGCCATGTGAGCAACGGCGGTTTGCATCTGTTCAAGCTGGCCGAGAAGGCCGGCAAGAATGTTGTCTGCCCCTTGGGCTGATGCCGGCTTCACAATGGTCGCCGCGGCGTTAGCCCACAGCCCTAGCGCGATCGCGGCGAGCAGAATTTTGGCGGTCCGGTCCATGATGGTCTCCTCCTTGTCGCCTTCGGGGTTGTTGGTAACGCGGGGTGTGGCCAGCCGGCTTGAGTTCAACCGCGCTGTGCAGCAATGATGGCTTTCGTGCCTTTATCTCCGCTACCATTGGCGCGGCAATGGCCGGAGCCAGGTCGCAATAGAGGCGGCAACTGTCGGGGGCAAAACGGACATTCCTGTATCTATCAACGTACAAGCTCAGCCATCTGGCCATCAGTCATTCTAATGATTGTCGTTAGTCTGTGAGGATCGTCCTCGCGACGATGGACTTCCCGCCGTCCCCCTTGATCTGTAACTACCAAGGCAATTGTTCATTGGTGCGTTCCTGACCATAGTGCCTGATGAAAGCGATTTCAGAAGAGATTGTCTCCACTTTCCGCAAACGGCGTAGAACATAGCGGTGCTTTCGCCATCGCTGCTATCATCATAGCCGCCTCCATAGCTCGGTCACAAAGTAACCGATAGGACCGCAGCCGCAATCCCGGTGGGCGGAAAATTAGATCGCCCGTTCGCGGCGGCGGATATCGGTGTCCTGGCCTCAGGGTTGCGCTCGCAGCCTCGCACTCTCACACGCGAGAGCAGGCGCCACGGCGCGCCGGGAGCTACGAGCTCGCTAGCCTGACGTTCTCACCGCGACCTATCCCCCGTGGCCAGGCCTTGTAGAAGGGACATGGGCCAATGGAATAGGGGATGCTCTGCGGACCTCCGCCGAGAGCGTTCGGTCCGGAGACAGCGGCTCGGCGATTCGCTCCCTTAGAGCGAGTCTCAAGGCGTTTGGGCACGACCAGCTGTGCCGGGCGATCGAGGAACTGGCCGTCGAAGATCGAGCGTGTGCGCCGGATCGTGTCGCGCCGGCCGTCTTCGCACGATATAGATCACACTGCCGAGCGGAGAGCGGTCTTCGCCTATCGGTCACAGCCCGCCCGTTGTGACCCTCGCTTAACAACGCATTTGCCTCTTGGCGTCGTCCGGCGGCCCCACCGCCAGCTTGCCAACCCAAAAAACCTCTGCCGTCTCATCGCACGACTGACGCGCTTGCCCAGGCAAACGCGCCAATGCGCCGAGGCATTGAGCAAACAATTCGTCGGGGCGTCTTGCGAAATGTCGAGCGCCGGCGTTTTGGCGCCAACGGCAAGTGGCGTGAAATCGCAGAGTGGTTCGGCAGGTTCGTCGGCAACGGTGCGACCGACTTGCAGGGAAGCTTCGAGCGCCGTGGGTCTCATCAAGAGACGGTGCGGGCTGCGCCCGGTTGCTCGTGCTCTTTTGGGCGGCTGTGCTTGGTTATTTCGCAGCCGGGTCATTTTTGCTCCCCTATCAGTTTGCTTTTGCCTGACCGTTCGTCACGCAGCCCGGCCATCAATCCCTACAGGATCGCCTTTTTCGGCAAGCGCGGGCCTGCGTCTGCCAAGGAAACGCAACAGCAGCACCATGTCGTTTCGGATGCGCCGTAACGCCAGGTAGAAACCGGTGGTAGTCAACGCAAGCCCGCCTAGCATCAGTGTGAGCATGATGATGTCCCAGGCGGGCCGCGCACGCATCCAGGCCGTGAAATCGATCCGATGCAGGCCGCCGAAAAGCCAGCGATACCAGCGCGCGGTGGCGTCGGCGCGTTGCAGGAGCGCGCCACTTTGCGGATCGATATAGTAGCGCGTGCTTTCACCATCTTTCAGCACCACCCGATAAACCGGCAGAACGAAGTGCTCACTGTCCTGGAAATAGTAGGCATCGCCTTCGCTGATCAGGGCCTGCTCGGCAATCTCGACGTCACCGGCGATGCGTTTTGCCGCTTCGGCGAGATCGGTCCCACTCATCGGAGCGTTGCCACCCTCCGCATCAAGCCGCGTGACGGTGCCGTCCTGCCGCGTCGCCAGCCAGTAGAGCTGCCCCGCAAAAGGCATGGTGGCGAGGCTCACCGAGCCGACCATCTCGGGTTTCGCGCGAATGGTGTTGAGCGATGCGCGCACCTCACCCCATTTTAGAGGCCCGCCTTCGAGCCGCCCCTGCTCGCCACCGCCGCGCTGGTCCTCCAAAAACCCCCACGGATTCATCGAAATCAAGCCGCTGACCACGAAAGTGAGCGTAGTGATCCCAAATACCAGCCCCGCCATATGATGCCAGTAGAACCAGCCGCGGTAAGGGGAGAACCTTGCCCGCGCCTTGAACTGGCTGATGCCGAGATAGAGTCCGAGCACGGTCAGGAACGTGCCAAGGACCGAGGTCCAGATCATGATTTCGGTCCACAGCACGACGTTGCTGCGCAACTTGGCGAAATAAAGCCAATGCGGGATTGTGCCGAGCCAGCTCCAGAAACGTTCCGTGGCGGTCGTCCAATGCACCACCTGCGCGTTCGAGCCGGAAACATAGATATTGGTCCTCTCGGGATCATCAAAAGCAAAGCGAAACAGCGGCCGTTCGCGGCGCAGGCGGCCAAGAGTCCACTGATCGCTTTCGATCTCTGCGGCTCCGATCAGCTTGGCCGGATGGCCGATGATGCGCGGGGCCGCGTCAATTGCGATCTCCTGCGCTGCCTCCGCATCGACCCGTACCACTGTGGCTTGCTCCAGGTCCAGGACGAAGCCCGCTCTTCCAGCAGGGCGCAGGCGCATCACCGGGGCGCCGGCCACATTCTCGACTTGCGCTGCGAAGAGCTGGGCGTTATCCGGCGCCAATCGCTGGGGGAAGCGACAGCAGACCTGCCACGCGATCGGCTCCAGCGTCCGCGCCCGCTGTTCGTCGGTGACGCGAGGCAGACCGACATACATCATGACGATCCCGGACGCGAACCACATGACCATCAGAAGGCCGACAGCCACGCCGAGATAGCGGTGGAGAACGACGAGCGTCTGCCAGATAAGGTTTCGAGGATTTGCCGACCGCATGTCTCGCCGCCCGTCCTTGTTGCAAGGGTCGCCATCCGCCCCACTCCCGGGATGGCCTTAAGAGCTATCCTCGCACGTGACACGCCCAGTGCGCCAGCCTGCTGCCGTCAGCGCAAACTTGCAGACCGCGATAGTTCTCCTTGCGTTCTGCGGTGCAGATCGCGCTGCACATCCTTGTTCGAGGCCATCGTTGGCCTCCTCTTGAATTATGCGTGGCGCAATCGGTTCTTCCAAGAGAGGACACGGTTGCCGCCAAGGGCAGCACGAGGGGTGACACGCGCGGCTTTTGGCGACGCGCCTCGGGAGGACGCAGGCAACCGCCGAAGGTGGCGATCTGATAGTCAAGCGGACGATTGGCTTCGGCCCAAACGTGGTCGGGACCAAACTGGTGGACCTGCGTTCGGCGGGCCTTGTCGAAGTCAGCATGCGCCGGACAGCGCCTGCGCAAGAAGCGGCAGACTCTCGTCCAGCCGGTAATCGACGCCGGTATGGTTGTCGGGGAACTCCTCGTAGCGATGCCCGATGCCAAGCTCGTTGAGCCGTCGTACGAGCCGGCGGGCGCCGTAGAGCAGGTTAAACTGATCCTTTTCGCCGCAATCGATGTAGAGGGCTTTCAGCCGGCGAAGATTGTCCGCCTGGCTTTCAATCGCAGTGAGGGGATCCTGCCGCGACCAGTTCGCCCAGCGCTCCTCGATCAGTTCGCAGGTGTCGATCGTGACCGGCAGCCTTATGCCGAGGAACTGCGTCGGATCGGGGTCGTAGCTCGCTGCCATGGCGAGCACATTTATGACCTTGCCGGCATGCTCGGGATGCTTGTTGGCGGCTTCGAGTTGCTGCCACCAGCGCTCGATTGAGTTCTCGGCCCCGGTGAGCGCGCGCAGCACCGCCGGCATGTCGGGCAGGTAGCACAGCTCGAAGCCCATATCGCCGGAATGACAGGCCGCGGCCGACCAGATGTCGGAGTGGCGCAATGCGTGGGTGATTGCGCCATACCCGCCGGAGCTCTTGCCGAACACGCCGCGGCGTCCGGGGCCGCCGCAGCCGTAGCGCTGTTCGATCGCCGGCAGCATCTCCTGCAGCAGAAAGTCCTCCCATGCGCCGGTCGCCGCCGAGTTGATGTATTGGTTACCCCCGAGCCGGGTGAAGCAGTCAGGGAAGGCGACCACGACCGGCGGCATTTTCTGTTCCCCGATCAGCCGGTCGAGCCGCTCTGGCAGGTTCTCACGGAAGCCGACCCAATTCGTGTGAGAAAGCCCACTGCCCGTGAAGCCGACGAGGTCGACCAGCAACGGCAAATCTCGTCCATTGTGCCCTGCCGGCAGGTAGATATCGACGGCGCGCACCGAAGGATCGCCGAGCATGTTGTTTTCGAGGGCGTGGCTCGCAACGGTGATGCGACTGACCGAACCGATCGGTGTGAAAAACCTGCGCATGCGCTCTCCTCGCTCCTGTTCAAGCGTGACCACTTTGCCGAACCGCCCAGTGCCAGCTGGCTCGCGAGCACGGGTTGCCCGCCCCTTGGTGCGATCGAGGCGTTATCCTGTGATTGAGCCTCGATATGGTAGTTTGCAAATTCATTAGCCGCAGCAAAAGCTTGTTGTCGTCCCAGAACAGGGAACTCGGGGAGGGACGCAAAAAAGGGCCGGCGTGTGTGCCGGCCCTGTCGGTCACTCACGCGCCCGAGGCCCACGAGGCGATCGGGAGCCGCCGTGCTCCAGATCTGATGGCCGGTAATGAAGTTGCGCGCCTCGGTATCTTCGCGCGTCGTAAAGTCGGTGATGCCAGCCACTCCGAGCGGCCCCTCATTGAGGCCGGCAATGCCGGACACGAATTCCTCGTTCCTGTCGGGCGCTGCGGCCGATCTATTCGTGCACCGGTGCGGTCGGCGCACCGTGCGTGCTGCGAAGGCTGAGCAGCAAGAAGTTGCAAGCGCCGCAAACCGGCGATACGAGGCGCTGCATGCCTGTCTCACAAGTGCTCGCCGCCACTCTTCCCTTCCTGTTTGCGGTCTTCTGGGCCTCCTCGTATGCGGCGGCCAAGATCGGGCTTGCCGATATTAGCCCTTACGCCTTTGTGGCGATCCGCCTGACCATCGCGGCCGCAGCCGCCACCGTATTCGCGCTTGCGCTCAAGCGCCCGCGTGGCCCACTGCGGCGACGCTGGCCGCATCTTCTGATCGGCGGCGCCCTGGTGCACGGGCTTGCGCTCTCGACCGCACATGCGGCGCTCATTAGCGTCGCCGCAACGCCGACCGCACTGGTGCACGCGTTCCATCCGATCCTCACCGCTGCGCTCGGCGTGCTGATCCTCGGCGAGACGTTTGCATGGTGGCAATGGCTCGGGGTTGCACTCGGATTGCTGGGCGTCGTGCTCGGCGTGCCGCATGACGCCGACTACAGCATCCTGGCGCTGCTCGTCTTGAGTCTGTTCGGCCTGTCGGGCGGCACGCTTTATCTCAGAAAATTCGCGCCCGACATTCCGCCGTTTACAGCGACCGCCGTGCAACTGACCGGCGGCGCGCTGCTCGCGATCCTGCTCGCGGCATTCTTCGAGACGCCGCACGTTCAATGGTCGCCAACTCTGATCGGCGCCATGGCCTGGAACGTACTGGTCATGTCGATTGCCGGAATGGCGATGTACAATCTGATGATGGACCGCTACGGCGCGGCGAAAGCAGCCGCCGGCTTCTTTATCGTGCCGGGCGCTTCGGCCGTGATCGCATGGCTCATGATCGACGAGCACCTGCGACCGCCCGTGCTGACGGGCCTTTTCGCCGCCACCTTCGGCGTCGTGTTGGTGTGGTGGCGACCGCGGGTTACAAAGCCTTAAACGCGGGCTTGCTCACCTGTCGGGGGTGCCCACGGTGCCCCTTGCAAGATCACCGAAATTTCGGCATCCGCTACCGAGCTGACGAAAAGCTACACGATTGCCGGCACCCAGGAAGTGCCGTATCGATCGCGGAGGCCTCCTCGCCGGCATCGGCACGTCCCGCTCGCGCAGAGGGGCGAAGCTTTTCATTCAAAATAGGTTGCATCGGATGAATCAACAATTTGGCCCGTTGCTCTACATGATCTCGATTTGGGCCCTCCCCGCGATCGTTGCGATTACATTCCACGAGGCGGCACACGGGTTCGCCGCGCGTCTCTTGGGCGACGATACCGCCTGGCGCCTCGGCCGCGTCACCTTCAATCCACTGAGGCACATCGACCCGGTCGGGACGATTTTCCTGCCGGCGGTGTTGCTTCTCCTGCGTTCTCCGTTCCTGTTTGGCTACGCGAAGCCGGTCCCGATTGATTTCCGGGCGCTGCGCAATCCGCGACGCGATATGGTGCTGGTCGCAGCGGCGGGCCCTGGCATCAATATTGCGATCGCCGTGGTTGCCGCACTGTTGTTCCACCTTGTCGGCTACTTGCCAGACGCCGTCGGGCAATGGGCTGCTGAAAACCTCAAGAATGCACTGATCATCAATGTCGTTCTGGCGGTATTCAATCTGCTGCCATTGCCACCGCTCGACGGCGGACGAATCGCCGTAGGATTGCTTCCGGACGGGATCGCCGTCCCATTGGCTCGGCTAGAGCCATACGGGATGATGATCCTGATTGGCGTTCTTTTCATCCTGCCAATGATTGGTGCGCAAATAGGCCTCGATCTGAGCATCGTATCGCATGTGATTGCTGTCGTAACCGGCGAGGTCGTTGCGGTCATTCTGCGGCTGACGGGCTATGGTTAGGCTGAAAGCCTTCGCTTTGGTGTCAAGCCCTGCTTGCCATGCCACTCCGCCATCCTGTACGCCTTGTGATATCGGTTTCGCACGGCCGGGCGGCATGCCCGCTTTTGGGGCGTGCCTCGGTCAAAGCGACCAGACCGGCGATGCCCGCATGCAGCACAACTACCGTGGTTTGCTCGCCGCGCGCGAGTACGCCTGGCCGCGCGGGGTAAAGCCCGCTCACCGTCGCGTCGACGACCCGCGCAGGGAGCGTTTGATCGAGGTCGCGGCACGCTGCGACTTTGGCGTCTTCAATGCAGATTCGAGATCGTGAAGATGCTTGCGGGTCGCGACCAAGGCATCGGCCTCGATTGCGCGATAGCGCTCGACCAGCTGTTGCCCGAAAGGCGTCAGCGTCGCACCGCCACCATGGATGCCGCCCGGCTGGGCGGCGATGACCGCATCGCGAAAGCAATTGTTCATGTCGTCGACCAGCAGCCAGGCGCGTCGGTAGGACATGCCAAGCGTTCGGCCTGCCTGTGAAATCGACCCGGTCTTCTCAATCGCTTCGAGCAGGCAAACCTTGCCGGGCCCCAAGGCACGGCCGCTACCCAAGTCCACTCTGAGCGTAAGTTTTGGCGTGTCCATGATCGCCACGGCTCGAGCTCGCATTGGAGCACCATAGCATGTTCGCTGATCCACCGGCTGACGAAAATTTTTAGCAAGACGAACGATATCCCGTGGCGCGACGGCCCCGGAACGGCCTGCACCCGCCCACGGGAAGCAAGGACCAACAGCCCGGTGTCAGCGCCAACTGATTGATGTCGGTTCCCGTGTGGTCGGCCAATCCCGATCATGATGCTTGCAGGCCGGAACGGAGGCATTGGACCTCTCGGAAGGAGCCCCTTCAAAGCGGAAGACGCTGCTTGGCGACTGAAAACTGAGGACCCCGGGAGCGCCTCGTTGCGAGTTGGCAGTCGTTCATGACATGACACTGGTGGCTGCTCGCTGTCGAATGGGGATGCAAAGGACCGCGCGCCAGACTGCCGAACCCCATCGGCAATCCAGCCGGTCCCAACGTCAAGTCGCCCTCCGGCCGCGATTGGGCCACGATACGCGGACACGCGCAACGCGCTGATTGGACAGCATGCTTGCCGGCGATCGCGGCTGCTCGCCCGGCGGATCGCAACCAGGAGCTTCATGATGGACCGTGAGGTGGCCGTTCCGGGGCCGACGGCTTGTCGCGCCTCGACGAGCAGCGCCGCCCGGCGGCCGCCCGCGCCGCGATCCTATGCCTTCGACGTGATCGAGCACATGGCAAAGATCTGCGCAATTTGTCCGTTTCTCGATCACAAGGAAACATTGGCGCAATTGCTGCGCGGCCCCGAGGGGGGCATCCTGGCACCAGAGCGGGCATCCTGCTCAACGAGCACATTGCCGAGGATGACCCCAATCGTCCTCGAGACCATCGGCGTGGCGCCGAAGACATCGTTTCAAGCGGTCGACCTATCAATCCGGGCGATCGTCCGCCTTCGATCGGGACGCAGCCGGAGTGAAGCGAGAATCGGAACAGTTTAAACCGGGGCTAGCCGAAGTGGCATGAACATTGCTTGTCATGTCATGCCCATCATGGGTCATTCCTCCCCTTGGGCCGCCTTAATTGGCGGCCTTTTTTGTGTCTGCTGAACGTCTTGGACATAGTGGTCAGGGCCGAGCGGCGGCGTAACGCCAAGATTGAGGCCACAAGGCACTCTTATGGGCACCCGTCGCACGAGCCGGTCTCTGGGGAGACATCGCGCGCATCCAGCGGCACATCGTGCTTGAAGAGCAGGCGATCGTGATCGCCCTATGGACCTTGCTGACCTGGCACGAAATGGCCGCGGGGCACAGCCCCATCCTGCTCGTAAGCTCAGCTGAAGCGAACACCGGCAAGTCAACGTTGCTCGGGCTCATTGGTTTTTTGGCTACAGTACGTCCCGATCATAATGGATCATAGCCGCAGTGCCTGAAATAGCCTGCGCATTCGGAGGGTTTGAGTCCTTGAATGAAGGAGCGAACGCATCGCTCCAACCTGTTGACTGTGCGCTCCGC
>JASHRR010000329.1 GCA_030037185.1 Xanthobacteraceae bacterium
ATCCGGCACTTGGAATTTGCGGTTTCGTACTTGCCAGACTTAGATGTAGCTGATTAGTTCTATTTAATCGGGCTGTCGTTATTGCACGATGAGAATATTGGCAACATTTATTGCCGGGGGGTAACCCATGAGCATTGCGGAGCTGGTTTCCTTTGACGAAGGCGCGACCGGCCGGAAAGCTGGGATCTGGCGCGTCGTCCTTTCAAGCGTCATCGGCACGGCGGTCGAGTGGTACGACTTCCTGATCTACGGCACAGCGACCGCGCTCGTCTTTAACAAGCTGTTTTTTCCGTCGTCTGATCCGGCGCTGAGCACCATAGCGTCTTTCGGCACCCTCGCCGTCGGCTATCTGGCCCGCCCCATGGGTGCCGCGGTCTTCGGGCATTTTGGCGACCGAATCGGTCGCAAAGCGATGCTCGCGATCACCATCACCATCATGGGTCTTGGAACATTTCTGATCGGTCTGCTGCCCACCTACGACCAGATCGGCATCGCAGCACCGTTTCTGCTCGTCCTCCTGCGTCTGCTTCAGGGCGTCGGCCTCGGCGGCGAATGGGGTGGAGCTGTGCTCATGGTTGTCGAGAACGCGTCGGCCAGGAACCGCGGGCTTCTCGGTTCGACGGTTCAACTCGGTTATCCAATAGGGACCCTCGTCGCAACCGGCATGTTCGCACTGGTGTCGCAGATGCCTGAGTCGGATTTCCTAGCCTGGGCCTGGCGCATACCGTTCCTGATCAGCATTGTTCTGGTGGGCGTCGGCCTCTACATCCGCCTGCAACTCGATGAGACGCCAGCCTTCCGCGAGATCGAAACCAAGAAGGAAGTGGCGCGGCTGCCGGCAGTCGAGGTCCTGATCCACAATCGTCGCCCGTTTTTCATGGCCGTCGGATTGAAGCTCTCAGAGATCAGCTGGGCGCAAATTGGCGGCGTTTTTGCGATCGCCTATGTCACCGGCAAGCTCGCCATGCCGCGGAGCCTCATCCTCAACGCCATTCTTCTCACCGCCGTCCTGGCGATCGTTGCGATCCCGCTATTTGGCTGGCTTTCCGACAGGGTCGGCCGCAGGACGATGTTCTATGCAAGCTCCCTGTTCGCGATAACTTTCGCCTTCCCGATGTTCCGGCTGCTCGACACGAAGGACCCGCTGACGATCACACTGACGATCATCGCGGCCATCATCTTCGGGCAAATGATCGGTTTCGGCGTCGGTGCGCCATGGTATTGCGAGCTATTTTCTGCGCGGCTGCGCTACAGCGGCGCCTCGCTCGGCTTCCAGATCGGCGCAGCAATCAGTGGCGGCCTCACGCCGTTCGTGGCAGCGAGCCTCATGGCCTGGACCGGCGGCGCGACCTGGCCGATTTCGGTCTATCTGATCGTCCTGGCAATCATCACGTCCATCGCTACCACGGCAGCGCCAGAGACGGCGGGCAAGCCCCTGAAGTGAGCGCCCGGCGTTTCTACCTGCGAGAAGTCGCCTAACTCTCGTCGATTCTGTCGCAATTCTTCGAGACGCGCGGTGTTGGCTCCGCATTGCGCAGGACCGTGGGTGGTTGCGAAACCTGGGCGGTCACGTCCAGATTTCACGGCCGAGAACGTTAAGAACGTTGGGAAAATTAACATTGCCTCAGCTCAGCTGGCCTCCTCGGTAGCCAGAGCTCGCATGGCCCGAATAAGCGCTGCGATCTTGCGCCGGCCAGCAATCGCCTCGGCGCTGTAGCGGCCATGCTTGAAGGCGTTCCTGTTACCCTTCGGAGCACCCGGATTTGTTCCACCGTGCATCCGGCAGCGGCCATTCGGCATCGCTGCCTGTTGGCACGGCTGCAAGGTCGTCCGGCAGTGGGCACCGCATCTCGGACTGAGGTGCATAGCCAATTTGCCCGGCATGGGATTGATTCTCCAATTTCGCGCGATCCCCGACCCCCGGCGTCCCAACAACGCCCACCACCGCCTGCCCGCCGGAGTGGACGTGAACGTGCTCCACCGTCACCTTCTGCTGGCCCTTGCCGCGGTGGCGGTTGAGGGCTTCGACGAGTGTCGCATAGGTCCGGGAAAGCTTATTCGCCTGGGTGAGGTTTTCCCGGCGGCCCTCGAAGGTTTGCCCGTCAATCATGGCACGGCGGTAACACTCCATCGCGGCATTGTGGGCGGCAATGAGCTGCGCCGCCATCATGGCTTCGAGCTCATCCTTCGGCCCGATGCCTTTCAGTCCGGCGAGGGCGGCGGTGATTTGCTTATCTATCGCCCCAGAATCGGAGGGCTTCAGCCAAAGCGCCTCCACGGTCTGGCAGGTAATGACGTCGTTCCAGTCGTGAGAACGCGAGCCGCCGAATTCCTTAAGCGTTCGCTTCAGATTGTCGGTATCCTTGGCGGCCACTGGCGCTGGCGCGGTCTCGTTCGCAGTCTTCTTTCCCGTCATCGATGTGTCCGCGCCATAGGTGAGAGCTGGGGTTGGGCAGAATGCAGCAGCTTCGGTTTCGATCTTCCAGGAAGATGGCAATGTCTTCGTGGCGCCATCCCTGAATGTCAACCAACTGTGCGGCATCTTGGAAAGTCACGCGCTTACGGCTGCAACTTCGGCGCAGCGCATGAGATAGTATTCGACAGCGGTGGCTAGGGTCTGCAGCGCGAACGCGCGTTTTCCGTGACGCGCTGCTGCCGCCTCCCTCTTCACGGGTGCGCCAACGGAGGCGCCTATGTCCACCAGGCGCATGGCCGTTTATCCCGTTCGCCTCCACCCCAAAACAGTGGCGCCATAACCGGTTCGTACGGTTCGACTTGCACCAACGGAAAGTCCGGGAATGGATATGCTTCCGCCAGATTGCTGAGTTGGTCGCAGAAGAG
>JASHRR010000330.1 GCA_030037185.1 Xanthobacteraceae bacterium
GTGTTGTTTCGCACCGAGCATTCAAGGCGCACCTTGGTGCCCCGCGTCTCCTTCATTAGCGCAGCGGGCGGGAGCCCGCCCAATGTGTACCGACCCGGCGGACCGGTCGCGCTGGTCACCAGGCGCTGCCTGTTCGGCTTCGATCGCGAGCGGCAGCGCTTTCAGCTGATGAGCGTTCATCCGGGGCACGCGCTTGCCGAAGTCGCCGAGCAAACCGGCTTTGATTACGACTGCCCCGAAATTGTCCAAGTCACGCGGCGACCCAGCGACGACACGCTGCGATTGCTGCGCCAAGTCGTCGCGCCCCAGCTGGTAGAGATTTATCCGCAATTTGCCGCAACGGTGTTTCCGGCCGTGGCGCCTTAATCTCACCAGTTCACGTGACTGTGAGCGGTGCCCCCAAAGAGCGGTCGCGAGATCATTTTGGAGTCGTTCGAAACAAGCTATGGTCCCGGCTCATTTCGTGCGGCGGGACAGGACGCTTGAACGCGAAGCGCGAACATTCTGCTTCATTTGAAAAGGAGAACGACGGATGGCTCGTCTCAATGTCAACGGAAAGACCTACGATGTGGATGTCGATTCCGACACGCCACTGTTGTGGGTGATCCGGGAGAACATCGGCCTGACCGGCACCAAATACGGCTGCGGCATTGCGCAGTGCGGCGCCTGCACGGTGCACATCGATGGCGTTGCGACGCGGTCATGCTCATTTCCGGCGAGCGCTGCGCAGGGCAAGGCGATCGTCACCATCGAAGGGCTCGCCGGCAACGGCAGTCTCACCAAGGTGCAGCAGGCCTGGATCAATAACGACGTGCCGCAGTGCGGCTACTGCCAGAGCGGCATGATCATGGCGGTGACGGCCTTGCTGAAGGAAAAACCAAAACCGGACGACGCCGACATCGATCGGGCAATTACCAATATCTGCCGTTGCGGCACCTATCAGCAGGTGCGCGCCGCGATCCACGAAGCCGCGAACGCGTGAGGGAGGCAGCGATGAACGATATGCCGAAATTCGACCGCCGCGGCTTCCTGGTCGGCTCAAGCGCCGCCGGGCTTTCGCTTGGATTCCACATCCCGTTCGCAGGCGAAGCCGAGGCGCAGGCGGCCGCTCCCGAGGTCAATGCCTGGGTGGTGGTGCATCCCGACGAGTCGGTGACGATCCGCGTCGCCCGTTCCGAGATGGGCCAGGGCACGCTGACTGGTCTGTGCCAGATGGTTGCCGAGGAACTCGAATGCGAATGGTCGAAGGTCAGATATGAATTCCCGACTGCGGGCCAGAACGTCGCGCGCAAGCGCGTTTGGGGCGATTTCTTCACCGCAGGCAGCCGCGGAATAAGGGCGTCCGAGCAGATTGTCCGCAAAGGCGGCGCTGCGGCGCGCATCATGCTGATTGCGGCCGCCGCCAATGAATGGAAGGTGCCCGCAGCCGAATGCACGGCCGCCAACGGCGTCGTCAGCCATGCGCCGTCCGGGCGCCAGACCACCTTCGGCAAGCTGGCGGCCGCAGCAGCCAAGATCGCGCCGCCGACCGACATCAAGCTCAAGGATCCGAAGGATTGGAAGATCATCGGCAAAGGCGTCAAGCGCCTTGACACGCCCGACAAGGTGACCGGCAAAGCAGTTTACGGAATCGACGTCAAGCTGCCCGGCATGCTCAGCGCGGCCATCAAGGCGGCCCCGGTGTTCGGCGCCAAAGTAAAGAGCTTCGACGCCGCCAAGATCGCCTCCATGAAGGGGGTGAAAAAGGTCGTGAAGGTCGACGAGAATGCCGTCGCCGTCATTGCCGATACATGGTGGCACGCCAAGACCGCGCTCGAAGCCTTGCCGGTCACCTGGGAAGCGACCGCCAACGACAAGGTGTCGAGCGCCTCGATCGCCGAGTTCCTGAAAGCGGGGCTCGACGCCGAGCAGGCTTTTGTCGGCAACCAGGCCGGCGATGTCAAAGCGGCGCTCGCCAGCGCCGCCAGGCGCGTGGAGGCCGTCTACGGCTATCCGTATCAGCACCACGCCACCATGGAGCCGCAGAACGCCACCGCGCTCTACACGAGCGAGAAGTGCGAGGCGTGGTCCTCGGTGCAGGATGGCGAGCAGGGACTGGCGGCGACCTCCGAGGCGTGCGGCCTGCCGGTCGCAAAGTGTGAGTTCTACAAGACCTTCCTGGGCGGCGGATTCGGCCGGCGGTCGACTTCGGTGGACTATGTCCGCCAGGCCGTCCTCGTCGCCAAGGAAATGCCGGGCACGCCGGTCAAGCTGCTGTGGTCGCGCGAAGAGGACATGACCCACGGCTGGTATCACCCGATCACCCAATGCAAGATGACGGCCGGGTTCGACGACAACAACAACCTGACCGCACTGCATCTGCGCATTTCGGGTCAGTCGATTCTGGCGAGCGTCGCACCCGGTCGCATGCAGAACGGCATGGACCCGGCAACCTTCCAGGGATTCGTCAAAGGCGGAGCCGAAACGGCGTTCGGCTATGAGGTGCCGAACCTGCTGATCGATCATGCGATGCGCAATCCGCACGTGCCGGCCGGATTCTGGCGAGGCGTCAACATCAATCAGAACGCCGTCTACATCGAGAGCTTCATGGACGAGCTCGCCGCGGCAGCGGGCGTCGATCCGTTGGAGTTCCGCCGCAAGCTCATGCGCCCCTATCCCAAGCACCTCGCGGTGCTCAACGCGGTCGCCGAAAAGGCCGGTTGGGGCAAGCCGGCGCCCCAGGGCGTTTATCGCGGACTGGCGCAGATGATGGCGTTCGGCAGCTATGTCGCGGCATG
>JASHRR010000331.1 GCA_030037185.1 Xanthobacteraceae bacterium
GCTGCCGTGGACGCCCGCCGCCGGCTGGTTCTGATCAAGCGGGACAATGTCGAGCACCTGCTGATGATCGGCGGACCCACCGATATCGTGGTAGAGTCCAACATTACCCGCACCGCGGCCTCTCGCGAGCCACGGCCAATTCCGGAGAGCAGTTCTCGCCACGCGATGTCGAGCGATGGTGCGGATTGGGCGCTGCCATTGGAGCCGGCAGCGCGCACTTTGCGAACCGTTGGCGACCTCGACGCCACCGTTCCCGAACCGCCCGCGCGCACCGCGAGGGAGGCCATGGTGGACTCCATGCAATTGGTGCGATCGTCCCCGGTCCGGCGAAGCTCGGCCTCCGAACCCAACACGTTGCCTGAGGACGAAATCGAGTCTGCGGCGCCAACACCGGAGGCAAGTCACGGCGCGCCGCCGGCCGCTGAACCGCGCCGCACGCCGTCGCTCGTGGACGCGCAGCGGCTGCAAGCGGCGGAACCCAGTTCGCAGACCAGCGATGCGACCGACTCGAAGCGGACGGCGGCCGGTCCGCGGGCCGCCCAGTCAGAAGAAAACAGCCTTGCCGAAATGGCGCAGCGGCTCGAGGCAGCATTGCGACGTCCGACGAAACCGACCGAATCGCCAACCGCGTCGCCTGCGGCGGTGCGTTCACCAGGCCGTATTAATTCAAAAGCGAGCGCCAAACTGCCCGAGCAGCTTTCTTCACCGTCCCCGGATCTCAAGATCTTATCAGGAAAATCAAAGGCCGAGGCGCCTGCGGAGAGTCTTGAGGACGAAATGGCCAAGATGCTCGGCCGTTCGCCCGCGAAGTAGTCAACGACTGATGAGAGTGGCAACGGGCTTGGTTCGCCCCTGTTGGTACCCCGTTTTCCGCCATTCCCCGCAATCTCCAAGCGAGACAAGTATGGTGGAAAGGGGCAGGGTAGCCAGGCCAGCGGCAAGATGGCGAAGATCAAGGCCAATATCGCCGGTCGCGGCGCCGCGCCGCGAGCGTGGCAGCGAATGCTGTCGGGCCGCAGGCTCGATCTCCTCGATCCGTCGCCACTGGACATCGAGATCGAGGATATTGCTCACGGTCTCGCGCGGATGGCGCGCTGGAACGGTCAAACCCGCGGAGACCACATCTTTTCGGTAGCGCAGCACACCTTGCTTACGGAGGAGATCGCACGTCATCGCAACGGCGCAAATGATCGCAGGCTTGCGCTTGCACTGCTGCTCCATGACGCCCCCGAATACGTGATCGGCGACATGATCTCGCCGTTCAAGGTTGTGATCGGAGGCGCCTATCAGGGTGTCGAACAGCGGCTGCTGGAGGCGATACATCTGCGTTTTGGTTTGCCGCGCGAGCTGCCGGCCGAAATCGTCGCCATCATCAAGGCGGCTGACCGCGGCGCCGCATTCCTGGAAGCAACAGCGCTTGCGGGCTTCAGTGCAGCGGAGGCGCGGCGATTGTTCGGTCCGCGTCCGGCCTTGTCGGCGGCGATTGAAAGGGACTACCTCACGCCGTGGCCAGCGGACACGGCAAAAATGAGATTTCTACAATATTTCAATAACTTGAACGCAGACTAAATGACGCTAAATGACGTCGACGAAAGCGGTCGCCAGACGTTTTGCCGTCTGTTAGAGGATTGAGCTTACGGGGCGGGGCGCCCGAGACAGGAAGGTGGAATGATTCACGTGTGTTCGTTGGCACGGCTCCATGAGACCATCGTGACGGCCGGAGCCCGCCACGTAATCTCGTTGCTGGCGCCCGACGCCAATTTGACGCGTCCAGCGACAATCGCGGCTGAAAATCATTTGTGGTTGCAGTTGGACGACATCAGCGTTCCCCAGGACGGCTTTGTCGCCGCGCAGAACGAGCATGTCGAACAGCTCATCGCCTTTGTGCAGCGTTGGCCGCGCGAGTCGGCGCTGGTCATCCATTGCTACGCAGGCGTCAGTCGCTCGTCCGCCGCGGCCTTCGTAGCGGCATGCGCATTGAGCCCCGAGAGCGACGAGCGCGCCATCGCCATCGCGCTGCGGCGCGCCTCTGCGACGGCAACGCCGAACCCCCGCATCGTCGCGATTGCCGACCAGCTGCTGGCACGACACGGCCGCATGGTCACCGCGATCCAAGCGATCGGAGCAGGCGTGGTCGCTCCCGAAGCGGCGCCGTTTCGGCTCGATCTCTCCGCCATTAACGCGATAGCAAGCATGGCGGCTCATAAGCATCCTCAAGAGCGCGTCTCGATGAGGTGAAATCGTCACGCTGCTCCGACTTGGCGGAAACTCGACCGGATCTCGCAATCTTCGATCGCGGAACCGGCAACGGGGGCACGCCTCGCATGTCGGGGATTGGTCGCGTTGCGTCAGCGTCGGTACCAGGCCTTGCGTCGCAGGGCGAAGGGGGCGCCCTTCGCCGTTGCGGTCGTTGTCCTGACGATGGCGCCGGCCCGGATCGACTGTCAGCCCCCGGCCGGTACCCCAATCCAGCCGGCGGTCGGGTCGCATCTCATTGCCTCGCCGTTCGGCGCGATCGATGCCGCGACTTTCAGCTTTCCGCAGCCGGTCGGAACCGCTGTTCCGGCAGGGCCTGCTGCCTACCTTCCGGGCGAAGGCCGGCAGGCGAGCACGCAACGGCCATTTCCGGATGTCAACCGCGCCCTCAAGGGACCGCGCCTCGTGCCGCGGGTCCGGGCGACCTTCGACGCGGCGCAGCCCTCAACCATCGACGGAGCCGCTCCTTCTCCGCAGCCGACTGCGCCGACCGCACGCGCGAGCGAGGCCAGCGAAGAACCGCAGCGCGCCGAGCCGGCGAGCACCGCCCTGGCGCCAGCTGACGCCGATCTCGGGTCCGAGCCATCCGTTCCCGAGGCGCCGGAGCAATGGTGGGCGGACCGCGATGGCGCCCCGCCCCGCGTGGCAAGGATTTACTTCGGGACCGCTCCGCTGGGCGGCACCCCGGCCGCATTGGCGCCCTGGGCGCCCGGCAAAGCCCCGATATTCGAACCGCCGGAGCCGGCGGCTCCGCCGCGCAGTCCGGCGGCGCCGTTCAAGCCGCCGCGCGATGAGACCATCGCACCGAAAAGCGAGGTAACCGGTCCGCAACATCGGCCGAAGAGCCCGGCCGAACGCCTCGGCCTCGTCGGCGCGGCCCGCGCCAAACACGAGAAATGCCTCGCCGATGCGGTCTATTTCGAAGCCCGCGGCGAGCCTATCCGCGGTCAGATGGCGGTCGCCCAGGTCGTCATAAACCGGGTTTTCTCGGGATATTACCCTAATAATATCTGCGGCGTCGTCTACCAGAACGCACACCGGCGCTTCCGTTGCCAGTTCACCTTTGCGTGCGACGGCCTGCCGGAACGGGTCGACGAGCCGGTTGCCTGGGAGCGCGCCACGCACATCGCCCGCGACGCGCTGGACGGCAACTTCTGGCTCAACGATGTCGGCAAGGCGACCCATTACCACGCCCGCTGGGTGCATCCATGGTGGGTGCATGAGATGCGCAGGCTTGACCGCATCGGCGTGCATACCTTCTACCGTCCACGCAATTGGGGGGACGGCTCCAATTCGCCGATTTGGGGCGATGCTGAGGCACCCACAGCAGCCGCGAAGACGCTCTAGATGGGTGGGGTAACGGGGATTGACAAAACCCGTTGACAAACCCCGGGCCCGTTACAGAAGCCGATGTTTCCACCCGCTGTCTTGCTGAGAGGGACGCAGCCCGATCGAGCCGGTCCCGGATTCGCTAGCTCGATCCGCGCCGGGTGCCTCATCCAAATCTAGGAAAAGACCGCTTGCGCCTGCCATCACATCTCAATGTCCAATCCCACGTCAAGATGGACCGGGGAGTGCGTGATCGCACCTGACGACAGATAGTCGACGCCGGTCGCGGCAATCGCCGCGGCGCTCGCATGCGTGATGCCGCCCGAGGCTTCGGTGACCAGCCGCCCCGCCACCATGCCCACCGCCGCCGTGAGCGTTGCCGGGTCCATGTTGTCGAGCAGCACCGCGTCGGCGAGGGAGGTATCGAGCACTTCACGCAGCTGGTCGAGCGTATCAACCTCGATCTCGATCTTGACGAGATGCCCGGCGACGGCGCGAGCGCGCGCGAGCACCGCCTTGATGCCGCCCGCCACCGCAATGTGATTGTCCTTGATGAGGATCGCATCATCCAGGCCGAAGCGGTGATTGAAGCCGCCACCGCATCGCACCGCGTATTTCTGCAGGGCCCGCAGGCCCGGCATGGTCTTGCGCGTGCAGCATACGCGCGCTCGGGTGCCAGCGGTCAGGCGTACCAACGCCGCCGTCGCGGTCGCGATGCCGGAGAGATGACCGAGAAAATTGAGCGCCGTGCGTTCGGCGCCGAGCAGGCCGCGCGCGTTGCCCTCGACCGTCATCAGCACGGTCCCGGCAACGACCGCGTCGCCGTCGCATGCGTGGGGCGTAAGCTTCACCTCGGCATCGAGGGCACGAAACGCCGCTTCAACGAGCGGCAGACCACTGACCACTCCGGCCTCGCGCGCGGCCACAACAGCGCGCCCGGAAAGGGCGGCCGGCACGGTGGCGACGGACGTCACGTCGCCCGCTCGGCCGAAGTCCTCAGCCAGCGCCCGGGTCACGGCGTCTTCAATGACAAAGGGCGAGAGGAAGGCGTCGGGACATATCGTGCTTGTCATGAAAAGCCCGAGGTTTTGGTGCCAGGATGGAGCATCACAAGACCCTTCCTTCGAGGATCCGCAAGCGCTGCAAACAGTCTCAACCTGCCGGCAGCGTACTCAACTTTTTTAAAATCGTCCCTCCGTGAAGTCGTCGCGTGCATTCGGGTCGAATCCGTGCATGTAGTTCGCCCACTGCCAGCCGACGATCGCGCCCTTGACGGGCTGCAACAGCCCGACCGCAAGTCCGATGGTCAGGGGCAGCCACAGCACGGCATGCACCCAATAGGGCGGCGCGTAGGCGACCTCGACCACGAGCGCGAGCGGCACCACAATATGGCCGACGATCAGGATGACGAAATAGGCGGGCGCATCGTCTGCGCGGTGGTGATGAAAGGCTTCGCCACAGACTCCGCAGCGATCCGCCACCTTTAGGAAGGCCCGGAACAAATTGCCGCTGCCGCAATTCGGGCAATGCCCGCGAAGCCCCCGCCGAATCGACTGCCAAGCCGGTCGCGCTGGCAGCTCCCGCTCGCGATAGCCGGGAGAGGGAGGCAGCGGCGGCTCCGGCGAGGAATCTTGCCAGCTCATCGGCGACGCTTGCGCTTGCGG
>JASHRR010000033.1 GCA_030037185.1 Xanthobacteraceae bacterium
GCCACGCGGCGTTAATGAAAGCGGCATCCACTCCATAAATCGCGTAGACGGGGTAATGGCCGACTTTGCGAAACTGCCATAAGCGCCGGACGCCATCGAAGGTGGCGGCCGCAATCGTTCCGGCCTTGAACTCGCCACGTATGAGCCGCGGCATGAACCACTCTTCCGGCAATTGAAATCCGATGGGATCGGCAAGGGGCAAAGTCGTGACCAACACCATCCCATCGGCCCGCACGAACGTCACAGCGTCATGCTGCGACACTTGCACGTCGGAGAGCCGCATGAACGAGTCGACCGACATCACCTCAACAGCGATAATGCCCGTTGCGGGATCGCGGCGGCTGATGGTGAAGCCGATGGCCCCAAACGGCGCCGTGCTGATGACCTCCCCAATATACGTGCCTTGCCCGCCGTTTCGGTGCACCGTGAAATAGTCGCGCTGCGAAACGTCCACATCCGGTGCCGGGAAACCTCCGCTCCAGGCAATCGCGTGCCCGGCGTCGGAGACCAGGATGATGGCGTCGGAGGTCGGGGTTTGTTTTTTGATCTCTGACAAGAATTCATGGACCGAGCGGTCGGTGGCAATGTTGCCAGCATCGCGCCCCTTGAGATGGTGCAACACCGCTCCAAGTGCGGTTTCCTGGATTTCGAACACCCGTTGGGCGAGTTGCGAGGCCGAGGCCACAGTCCGATCAGCGTCCGCACGGGCCTGTGCTTCGACGCTGCGCCCGATCCACAAAGTAAACAGCGAAAAAATCAATAGCGGCGCGAAGAATTGTGCCAGGAACCGGCGCCAATCGACTCCGCGCGCGGACGATGATGGCCAGACATAAGTCATCGTGGCGGCGCTGATCGCAATCGACGCAACGGCGGTCGGGAGTGCGACGGAGTTGTAGGGGGGATATGAATAAAGGGCACCGATGCCGAGAACGTAACCCAGAAGTGCCGTTGCTCCGATAACACCCACACCCGCTGCGAAAAAGCGCACGGCATCTGCGAGCCGCGAAAATGGCAGCAAGGCGGTGGCAGCCCCGGCCAAGAGCACGGCCAACGCGGTAGCGGGCGACATATGGAAATTGGTCGAGGTCGGGCCTGGAACGGCGCCGGCCGGGGCTAGCCAGGATTCCAGCCCGAGGTCCAGGCCGCCAAGCTCCTGAAAGAGACTGGCTGCGCCGAGGAGAGTAACAATAACACCGATGGCGATCCGCCAGCGCGGCGCTACTGAAAGCTGCGGGAGGAGGCCCAAGGTAATCAAGAGGATAGCCAGCACCGTGACTGGCTTCATAGTAACGAAATCCGGCTCCCAGTTGGTTAGCGGGGGAAGGTCCGCCAGCCAGCCCAACAGCGCTTCACAGCTGATCACCCCAGCGATTGCCAAGTTTGCATTGATTAACAGAATTCCCCGCCCGGATACGGCAGGCCCCATCAGTTCGGACGGATATACACGCGAGCGGGATGCGCCACGGTACCAACCTCTCATGACTGCTCGAGCCCCACTGGTGTCCGATAGTCCCACCTATCAGAATCCCGAGCGCGGTGAGAGCCGCCGCTAGCCATGGCCAGAACCCTTGGTCAGACCTTGCTACGTTAGACCCTTGGATGCCGTAACGGCGCGAGCGATCGTCGTGGTAGGGGTCATAGTTAGACATGATTCCGCTCCGTTCTTAGTTGCGCCAATAGTGTGCCGATCTGATCCGGCAAGCCGCGCTCCTCTGCGCAACGCGATGCAGCGTCACTTGGTGGCTGTCCATCGCCCACGACTGCGCACTGCATGGCCTCGTCCACAATCCGGCGGTTCAAGCGCAAACCTCACGCGGGTGAACATGTCACCGTTGTGGGTCATTAAACCATACACCCGCACGGCGAGTCAGTTCGGCCCCGACGGCGCAGCCAACGGTCGCCTTCATGTGCTGATCAGTGGGGGAATGGTCCAAAGGATCAGCTGGCCGCTCCGTCGGGATACCGACGCTCCGCAGGACCAACAGTGAAAGCGGGCCGCCGGTTCCGAGGCGAACCGGGGGGAGCGGCCGAATAGCAGGCTGCGCGCTACTCACCTTGGCTTCCTTAAGCAGCTCGGCGCCTTGTTGTCGCACCGAAGCGATGCGTCGCGAGAGTGTCACGGCGCACGCGACTGCGCAATTGCCAGGTCCGGGCCGTTCCCAGGTGAATTTCTAGGGAACGTGAGGATTGCAGAAAGTGCGAATTTGTTGGTCGGGGCAGCAGGATTCGAACCTGCGACCTGGAGTACCCAAAACTCCCGCGCTACCAGACTGCGCTATACCCCGGGGCTTTAGTGGGTGACTGACATCCACCTATGTGGAGGCGGTGAGGAAGCCATGGCATCGCCAAGTCGATACACGCTTCCCCTGCCACCGGCAATGCGCCGTGCCGGGGCAGCGTCAGCGGCGCAAAATCGGCGAGGCGACCCGATCGCCGGGCTCAATCCCTAGTTTCCTCGCGGTCCCGGCCGCGACTTCGAGTACAGCCCGAACCGGCCCGCCGGAGGGAATGATCTTTTGTGACTCTGTCTCAGTATTTTCCTCAATGCGGCGGATGCGGCCGTCGCTCTGAATGAAGATCATGTCCAGGGACACGTATGTGTCTTTCATCCACATGGCAACTTCTTGGTCGCGCTTGAAATCGAACAGCATGCCAGTGGATTCCGGTACCGAGCGACGAAACATCAATCCGCGTTCGCGCTCCTTGTCGGTGACCGCAAGCTCGACCGAAAACACGTGAACCCCGGTCTTGGAGGCGATCTCGAGCGTCTGCTGCTCGGCCCCGCGTACGGCTGGAGGCAGCACCACGAGATACGCAGCCGCTGCCATCGCTAATATGGTGCAAACGAGGCGTCTCATCATGAATATGTCGAGGGTAGGACTCATAGCTGTCCTTTATCCTATCGCGCGACCAACCGCAATTGGAGTTATTTACACAGCTCCTCCTGACTCGGCGGGGGGGCGCCCTCATCAGTGCTGACCTAAAGCGTTTCCGGTTTATGGTGACCCGTTCCGGAAGATGCAGGACCGCATTGGTCGCTTGGCTGCAGCGGCGCACCGAGGTCCGGCTTGCCCGACTTCGGCCCAAAATTGTTGAAGCGGCGACGGCCAATCTTATGCGCCATCGACGGCCATTGCAGCCTAGTTTTTTGCCACCCGGTCAATACGGTCCTGGATCTTCTCCCGATTCCGCCTTTGCGGCACACCACCGCTTAAGCTAGCTAGCGCTAGTCGGAACCGCCGCTCGGGCGCCGCCTACACTGCGGGTGACCTCAAGGGTACCCAAACCGGCAGGAGGCTCGGGCAGCGAAGCGAAATCAATGCGAGGCGAGGAAATGCGTTCCGCCGTCAGGCCGGACCTCTGAGGCCATCATACCCTTGGCGCCGCGGCCGAACCTCACCAGCACGGTCTGGCCGGGCCGCAACTCTGTGATGCCGTAGCGCCGCAGCGTTTCCATGTGGACGAAGATATCCGGCGTGCCTTCGCCCAGGGTGAGAAACCCGAAGCCCCGCATCCGGTTGAACCACTTGACGATGGCCCGCTCCAGCCCGCTCGTCGGGGTCACGGTCACATGGGTCCGCGGCGTCGGCATTTGCGCCGGATGGATTGCAGTCGACTCATCCATTGACAGGATCCGGAAGGCTTGCAAACCCTTCGGCCGCTGCACGGCCTCGACCACGATTCGCGCACCTTCGTGGGCGGTCTGGTATCCGTCGCGGCGCAGGCAGGTCACATGCAGCAGCACATCGGCCATGCCGTTATCGGGGACGATGAAGCCGAACCCCTTGGAGACATCGAACCATTTGATCACGCCAGAAATCTCGATGAGCGATGCCGTTGCGTCGCCGACCAGATTGTCGAGCGAATCCGATTCCAAGAAAGGTGTTCCTGACCCTTTGGGCCTGATCACATTCGTCGTCATGAGGACGCACGCTGCCGCCGTTTTTGGCGCCTCTTTTTGGGCGCTTCGTGAATTTCTGATTCAACATACCATTCTCCGCGACCTGGAAAAGAACGTTTTTTGTTCGCATTATGCGCGCAATCGTACATTTGTGGAAATCGTGATCGGGCAGCTCTCGAACTGCATAACGGCGCCAAGCGGCTCATATATTCCTATTTTCCGCGCGGCCGAACGAAATGGCCAGACACGTCACTTGCGATGAAGGGTTCGAGCGTCCGCCCGATTTCCGCGCGGATAACGAGATCGGCCACATCATCGAAATCGGTCGGGTCGCGGTTGAGAATGACAAGCCGCGCCCCACTCCGCTTCGCCAGTAACGGAAAGCCGGCCGCGGGCCATACCACCAAAGAGGAGCCGATAGCGAGAAACAGATCACAGGCGCCGCAAAGCGCCTCGGCCCGCCGCATTGCCGGCTCCGGCATCGCTTGGCCAAACGATATCGTCGCGGTTTTGATGTAGCCGCCGCAATCCTCGCAATCCGGTGTGCAGCCGTGAGCTTCGAAACGCTCTCTAACCCAGACAAGCTCGTAGCGCCGGCCGCAGTCAAGGCAAGTGGCAAAGGTAGTATTGCCATGCAGCTCCACAACCTTATCGGCCGCAAACCCCGAGGCTTGGTGCAGATTATCGATATTCTGCGTGATGACCGCCGGGATTTTCCCCAAACGGTGGAGGCTCGCCAGCGCCAGATGGCCGCAGCCCGGCTGTGCTGTGGAAAACTGTTTATCCATGGCGAAGCGCCGGCGCCAGGATTCGCTTCGCATCTCGGCACTTGCCATGAACGCGTCGAATGAAATGGGCTGATATTTCGTCCACAGGCCGCCCGGCGAGCGAAAGTCGGGAATGCCACATTCAGTGGAAATACCCGCCCCGGTG
>JASHRR010000332.1 GCA_030037185.1 Xanthobacteraceae bacterium
CTCGCCGCGCGATATCGTTGAAATGCTCAAGGAGACCTTGCCGCGCAAACCCGAAGGCAAGGAGGCGCTGGTGCGCCGGATCAACGAACGTCACCAGCGGCGGCTCGGCGCCATCCAATCCCGTTTCCGCACCGCGGCAAAATCACAGCCGCCATAGCCAACAACGAGTGTGACTCTGTCAAATTAGGCTCGGCCGGCTTGAAGTCCACCGCCGGGCGGCCGAAGACGTCGTGGGGATGTGCTCGGTTAGTGCCGGACCGGCGTCGTCAAGGCGCAGCGGCTCAGTCTGCACAGTGAGTGTTGGCCAATCGATCGGCCGCCAGGCGCACTCGCCCTTCCCGTGCAGTGACCGCACAGCCTGGCGGAACTCGTCGATTCGAAAGAACGGAAAGGAAACGACGGCTCGATATTCGCCGGCCAGTCGCGTGCCGGCAGATAGAAGTCGTCGAAACCGAGGACCGCCCACCCAAAACGGTCCGCCAAGCGCTCGGCGAAGGTGGATTTGCCGACAGCGGCAGCCCGTCGATGGCGATCAGCTCTGGCTCCGACGTCAGCGCGGCCAGTCTGGACTCCGCCTCGCTCGCGGATACCAAAGATCGACCCTTTGCGGTGTTCTGTGGCATTCACTCGGCAGGTGGCCCCTCGCCGACACCGGGTGGGAAGACAGACGCCATGCAGCCTCCTGGCGAGATGATCGACATTGGCGGTCGACGGCTCCACCTGCGGCGCAGTGGCAGCGGGGCGCCGACGGTGATGCTGGAGTCGGGCGGCGGAGGCTCCAGTTGGGATCATCGGAGCGGCGCGTGGATTTGACGTTGACGACGGCCCAGCGCGACCAGTTGCCGAGATCAGCAGAAACTCGAAGGCGGCCTGCGGGTCGCAGGCGATGCGCACGGTCTTGGTGAAGGAACGAATGGCGTCGCGGGTATGACTGACGTCGGGCTTGGTTGGAGTCCTTTCAATATATTTGTTTGGAGCGACGAAAATCGCGAGCAGAAAAGTCATGCGGCGACGGCACTTAGGGCTTCGTCGCCGGCTGCGTCCCAGGGAAGTACTCGGTGTGAGTCTCGCCGGTGCGGCCGTAATAAAGCACCCGCATACCCGGCAGCGAGACGATGTAGCCGGCGCAACGCGCCCCGGCGACCTTGGCCCAGAAGCCTTTGTAGGTGTAGCCCGACACCAGCGCCTGGGCCTCACGGATCGCCTCCTTGACCACGGCGGCGTCGAAGCGCGCGGCCACCAGCGCCGACGTTGGCTCCATCTCCAGCTCGATCGCCTCGCCGTTTGCCATATAGTAGGTGCGGGTGGAGCGGCGGAAATCGACGGCCTACCCGTCGAAGCCGGCCTCCATCAGCGTCTGCACGTCTTACGGGAAGGTCGTCGCGCCAGATTCGGAGCCTTCCAGAGTGGCGCGGGCTACATCTTTCCAGTTCGTGTTCATGGCATTGTCCTTTCGTGGGGGGGTAAGGAATGTCCGTCGTCAATCGACCGGTACAGATTTGAGACCGCGTTTCGTGACGATTCCCCGCAAGATGCGGAGCAGCGCCGCGCGGTCCTTGGGCGCCAAGTGGTCGAAGAATTCTGCATCATTGGCATCGGCCAGCGCCGCTAGTTCAGGCACCAGCGCCAGTTACCGTGACGCGCATAGTGCCTCCTCCACCGGCTTCAGCCTGCGCCCCCTGTAGCACGTAAGGCGACCCGGGTTACGTACGGGACGGCCGTCGCCAACCGCCGGACCTCCGAAACGTCGAACGGCTCGCCACGAGCGGCCCTAACGACCGCCTGGATCGCAGCGGCGGCGAGCTTGGGATTTTCGACCACCAGGGAGTGGCCGTTGTTCTGGGCGACGATATGGACGCCTCGCCGTGACAGGGCAGCGAGCCGGGTTGTCCGGGTTTGCGCCGCCGCCCAACCGTCCAGCAGCCCCCCGAACGATCCGCCGACCAGCACGAACGGCGGGGACTCGCCAGCCGAGGCGAGAAGAGCATCGAGGTCGTCCGCCATGCCGTCGAACGTCTTTGGGGTGGGGGCGGGATCGCTCCGCCCAAGCCCGCCCGGTCGTAGAACAGCGCATGCGTGAACCCTGCCACCCGAGCCAGCAGCGGCCAATCCTGGGTCGATGAACCCCAGCAGATCAAGCTGGTCGACATCGAGCTGGCAAAGCTCAAGGGAGCTTCTTGAGAATGCGCCCTAGCAGCCGGCGAGCCCAGGGCTTAGCAATGGACCCCTTTTGAGCCGCGCACCAAACTCCGAAGCGGCCGCTTCGGGTCGATTTGAGACCAAAAATAATGTCCGCGATGACAGCAGCTTTTCTCAGAAGCGGTCGCCGGGCGCGCGCGACGGCTGCGCTCCGACCGGCATCAACCGGTCGTGCTGCCAGCGGGGGGCGGCGTCCCTTAGCCCTCACTTACTTGCGCAAGGGATCGTCACCCGCATGGGCCGAGGCAAAGACTCGGGGGCGCAGCCTAGAGCCCGGTCCGCAATGCGGATGCGCGCTAGATGCCGCTCTGAATGAAAAGTGACTGAATTATTCCTAAGTTCCGTTCAGCGCCCGTCTTTCGACGAGATTTGCACGAAGAAGCCGTCGGGATCCCTGAGATTGACCGTCGAGCCGCCGGTATTGGCCTGATACGCATCTCTGGCTTTGGCGTCCGGAAACTCGCTGTTGATTTTGTCAGCGAGGTGTTTGGCAGCAACCCGATCCATATGGTCGACTGCCACTGCGAAATGCGTGATCACGCCCTTTTTTTCGGCGACTGAATCGACGCTGATGTACCCGTCAGGCAAGTCCATATGGATACCCGTACCGGCGCCCGTGGCCGGCCAGCCTTTTGTGACCCCAAATAATTTTTGATAAAAAACAAAGGAACGCTCAATGTCGCTAACCGTGAGCGCGACGTGGTTGACGCTCAAGCCGCGAACAATCGGAGTGGGAGCCGGGGCGGCATCCTGCGCCAGGGCCCTCTCTGGCAAGACCAATACGGCCAGCGCTTGGACAAGATGCCGTCGCGTCATACGGCCGCGTTCATACTGATCGAATAATGAATCAATCATGGAATCCATTGGCGTTTCCTCCTTCGCATTGAATCACAACAAAAAGAGCAGCCCTGCGCGTTTGAACATGAGGTTGCCATCTCCGAAGGCCGATATCAAGCCGGTAGCGGCGAAGCCGCTCGGTGACCGACCCGCAGACAACTGAACGGGTCCGTCGAGGCGTCTCCAGTTTTTCTGTGCGACTTCGGTAAGCTTCATTCAATTATCAAACCTATCTCTGTTGTTATCGAACTGGTATGGGGTTATCGAAAAGCGAGGCAAGCTTAGCGGGCGGCAAGCAGTGGCACCATCAAGACGGATGAAACTCCCGCTGCCATCGATCACGTCGCTGGAAGTGAAAGATGCAGGCAAATTGCGGCGCCGCAACCGTCCGGCGCAACTTATGACGGCTGTGGGTTGTGTGACACGAGGCATCGCCGGTCCAAACGGTGGTGCGTAACTGTACGAGAGATGAAGGAGGGCCCTTTCGGGTTCGGCAATCAGGTGCTGATCCCAAGCCACCGCAAGCTGCTGCGGTTAAATTCCGCGGTGGTGAGCGTTGCGGAAACGTCGGGACGGTGATCCCGGCAGGCAAGGTCGAGAGAGGCGAGCGCAAGCTGAGCAGCCGACAAGGCTGAGAGTCTGACAGGGTGAGAGTCCCTGTACCGTCAATTACCTGTGTTCGGACGGTTAGCATATCCGGTGCGTGTGGAGGTAACAAAGCACGATAGGCCCGGATGTAAAAGCCCCGGCTGCCCTGCAGCAGTATTCGCAGCGGTAGGAACGATCTGGGGGGCGAGCAAACTTGGAGGCCGGAACGTAAAGGAATATCTGCAACCTCGAGAACCTCCCACGAGAAGTCGTTATTCGTGGACATACGCGGGAAGCCGACCCATGCTTGTGTGGGGAAGGCCGATGACATCATGGAAGAAACAGGTGAGAGCACATGGTGTACCGCCGGGGCATGGGATCCAGCATCCAAGGAAAGACTTTCAGAGATAACGTCGGGAAGCTCCCGTGGGCAGCAGGGACTGCGTACAACCTGCAAAGACTCTTCAAACGAGGCTAAATGCCGAAGCAGGAGAGAGCCCAACGGGAGTGGCACATGAGCCCGTAGGAGCGATGACGGAGGGGTAACGCCCTCGGAGGAGATGGCACTCACATCTCCCCAACGGAGGTAACACCGAAGTTGGGCAAAGGGGCTCAGGACACTTGGCGGCTTCTTGGCCGTATGGCGGTCGGCTTGATAAAACCGGCGTAACGCCACGAACAGGTCATGAGGCGAGGCTGGAGGCAAACCGGAATGGCGGGGGTGTACACGAACCAGCGTTTAAACCTCTCCAAACTTGGGAAGGCCTGCGGAAGAAAGCCGGGGTTTCAAACCGGACCTGGGAAATCTGGCCGTCCGGGATTATAGGGGGGCTTCGGGAACCGTGAGCCATGGTGGGACTGTGAACCCGTCTTGCAATCGAAAGAGCAGGAACGGAAACCCCCCACCTACAGCGAGGCGCGCCCGATTTCTATCCCAATAAACCGTCGATGAAGTGTCGAAAGCCGATTAGACGATGTCAAAACCGGGGGGTGACCCTTCCTCTGGGATCAACTCGGGAGATGCCTGAGACGGCCCGAGTGG
>JASHRR010000333.1 GCA_030037185.1 Xanthobacteraceae bacterium
GCGAGGTTGATCTCCTGCGCCACCACCACGGCGCCAAAGCGCTTTGAGATTTTTTCAAGAGCGAGGATTGGCATGACACCTGGATTACGCGTCAGGATTATGGTTACCAAGACGCGCCGTAAAGCCCCCGGATGGGGATATAAGGCGCAGCGTCTGCCTTCGAGGAGGTATCGCAGGCCTGCGAATAAGAGACCGGACTTGCGACGATTGCGGTGCGGTTCATGATCGTGACGTAAACGCTGCAGTAAACGCTTAAGGGAACATTTCTCCGCCCGGGGCTATAGGCGCTTGTTGAAGGAACCCTACGGCTGCGGCAGGGGTAGAAACCCCGGGCTCTAGGCGTGGGGAGTAGTCACTACACTATCAGGGAAATCTCTCAGCATGAAAATTGTCGGCTTCACCACGGACGCGGGACTGCGGTTGGGAACAGTCGAGCGTGATCAGGTCATCGATCTGCAGGCCGTCGATCCGGCGCTGCCGAATGATCTCGCTGCGCTGCTCGGCCGCTACGGCGGCGGTCTCGAGCCGCTCGCCGATATTGCCTCCCGTGCGCCGGCGTCGGCCAGGCGGCCGCTCGCGGGGCTGAACTACGCGCTGCCGGTGGCGCGGCCCGGCAAGATCATCTGCCTCGGCCTCAACTATCTGGAGCACGTCAAGGAGGGCCGCTATGCCGACAATATGCCGAAATTCCCGACGCTGTTCGCACGCAGCCTCAATTCCGTCGTGCCGCACCAGCATCCATTGATCAGGCCGCTCGCCTCCGAGACGTTCGATTACGAAGCCGAACTGGTCGCCGTCATCGGCAAGCGCGCCAAGCACGTAACGCGCGACAACGCGCTCTCGTATGTAGCCGGCTATACCTGCGCTAACGAGGGCTCGATCCGGGAATTCCAGCGCCATACGACGCAATGGCACATCGGCAAGAACTTCGACAGCAGCGGCAGCATCGGGCCGTGGGTAGTCACCGCCGACGAACTGCCGCCGGGCGGCAAGGGCCTCAAGATCGAAAGCCGGCTCAACGGCACGATCATGCAGTCCGACAACACCTCCAACATGATGTTTCCGGTCGCCGAAACCATCGCTTATGCAAGCCAGGGTATCACGCTGGAGCCGGGCGATCTCCTGCTTACCGGTACGCCTTCAGGTGTTGGCCATGCCCGCAAGCCCCCCGTCTGGATGCGGCATGGCGATGTCTGCGAGATCGAGATTGAGGCAATCGGCATCCTGCGCAACCCGGTCGAGGACGAGAAGTGATGATGTAGCGCGCGAATTTGAAAAATTCGCCGCATCCGGGGGGAACCGTCCGCGTCCGGTAGACACCGCCGTAGACGCGCGGTGGGCGGGGTCACTCCCGCAAGGCGCCAGCATCGCTGATACCGCGACGAGCGTTGAAGCGGCCTATGGCGCTTTGCGAGTTCCTCGGAACCGGTCCGGGCCGTCACGCGATCCACTTATGCGACAACCGGCAGTGACAGCTCCCCAGCGGCGATTGATCGCGCCAAACGCAACGCGAGCGGGGGCAATGGTCGATTTCCGGATCGCGGATGCCACGGTCGGGCTGGCCCATCGGTTACCTCGGAACCACGACCTATAAAGCCAATCTCGGTTTCGAGGCTCTGGCGAACATGGCTGTGCGGCAGCATTGCGGATCGGATGCGCCGTTGCAGGACTCGCGTGATCGCGATGTTGCTGGAAAATCACATGCTTCACATGCCGTTCTGGGCCGTGAGGGCCACCCGCCTCGATTAGCGCCTGGCGACTCGCAGTCCTTATGCCCCGCCGTTTTGTCCGCATGGAGCGATGCCCGCAAGAGGCGTCGCAGGGGAACTTTCAGCTTGTGGACTGCTGCGCCAAAGACGTCGCGGCGGCCCCCGATTGCCATCCCGGGACAACCAAGCCAATGATTTGATTTATATTCACGCCCGGATGCGAGGATCGGTCATGCTAAACCCCGCCGAAGCGGGGTTTAGGGCCTGGACGGAAACCCGGGGCTGGGGGGCTGAGGAAGGTTCCCGCCACAGTCCGCTTTAGATCATAGGAACTGTTCGCCGCCGATGCAAGCCGCGGTCGGTTGTCGCTGGGGGTTCGTCGACCATTAGCTGGCTGGCGAATGTCCGGGTTAGACTATCGCCTTCAGCCAATCCTCTCCGCGTTGATAGAGCGCCGCGACCTCTGGCCCGTCGAGGCCCGGCATGTCCTTTTTCACCTTGTAGCCGATCCGGGTCTGAAGGTAGGCGAGGTGCCGGTAGCCTTCGGGAAACTGTTCCAGGAGATCCCGGTCCAGTTGAAGCCGGGCGGCTGGATCGATCGGATCGAGGCGGTCCCTTTCATAGATCGGCTGGCGCAGCACCAACCCCCAGCGATTGCTGCGCTTCTCAAAGAAGTCGTAGAATCGGCCGGTGCAAACCACGTCGCAGACGACGCCGTCGACGGTTGCGCGCTGCGAGATGGTCATCTTGGTCTGGGCGATGGCGCGGGCGGCAGCAATGTCGATCGATGAACCGCCGAGGAAATGCAGGATGCGCACCCCGCGTTCGTAGCCGTCCTGACTCACCTTGATGAATTCATCCGCGGTGCCCTGAAACCAGGTCGCCATCATGCGCCCGTCATCATGCCACACGGTGCGGAAGCGGGCCCACATCAACGCGTCACGCCAGATGGCCCAGTTCTCAATCAAGTCGCGGATGGCGCGACAGTCGTCGGCTTCGCTAGTCATCCGAGCCTCCCAGGTTCGCGAGGCGAGAGCTTCGCTGGCAAGCCGCGAGCCAGCATGGCTGCTGCGCGGCCCTATTCTCGCGTCGCCCAGCGGCCGCTATATAGGCCACAGCGACATGTGTGTAGCGTCTTTGTGTGGGCGTGTCGCGGTGCGTTAAGGCGCAAAACGCGGAGCCTGGAGGATAACATGGCGCCAGTCCGAGAAGCGGCCGACCCCAAGCATAACCTGCAGGCGGCGAGACAAGCCTATTATGAA
>JASHRR010000334.1 GCA_030037185.1 Xanthobacteraceae bacterium
GTCGGCTGCGCCACGCACCGAAGCGGGCTTTGCCCGACTTGGGCCCATCGGTCGATTTCGATGCGCTACACAAGCTAACGCGAAGAGGGAGAATAACTGGACGCGCCGATCGTGCGCTGAACCTCCTGCCAGCGCAAAAATTCTTCAAACAGCGCTTCACGTTCCGGCTCGGTCAGCGCAGGGGAGACACGCTTTACGGCGCCGCGCCCCTCGATAGCGCCCATGTGCTCGCCTCGCGCCCCGTTGTCCGCCCTGCTGGCATTTGCGCCGTTGCCACGGGGCTTGTGCGGCGCCCGTGGGGGAGCAGTTTGCGGGACATCGCTTTGCGGCGCGCTGACTTGCGGTGTTGCATTTTCGGCCCGTGCTGTCAGGCTGCCGAACAACGAGGCGATTTGTGACGAGAGTGATTCCACGGGTGCCAGCCCTGGCGCCGAACCCGGCTGGGCCTGCGATGCGGTAACGTCGCGGCCATTTGCATCGACAAGAAACCAACATTTGCGGCCTTTGGCGCGATCGTAGCGGGCGCTCCAACGGGTGCCTTCCGCGGCTCTTTGGCCGGGCTGCTCGAGGCACGCGCTCTCAGCCCGCACGGGGCTCCCGAAATCGACCGCGACCGTCGCCACCGAAGCGAGAAAGACACAAGCAAGCACCGGGGCGAATGACTTGACGCGCTCTGGCATCGGGTTCTCCTTGGAATGATCCGCATCGCTTGCGGAGCAAGATTAAGCATTCGATGCACGCTGCGTCGGATCCGATACCTGGCCTTCACCGCAATAATGGGCAGCAAGTCTGGCGATACAAGGCACAATTGCGGCTACGCCGCAAGTGCCACGCCGGACTCTACAACGATCCACTGGTGCGTCCATCATATTGGATTTGAGTGATGACAACGGGACAATTCGTCCGGCCGTGCTTGCATTTTCGCCCGGGCTTTCGCTGTCGGTCGGCAAGCTTTTCCATCAGCTCCATACACGCATTTGAGGCGACGCAAAGGCCTTGGCGGGGCGCCCGCAACGGCGGGCTGCGCGCACCCCACTCCCCCGCTTGCGTGGATTCATTGAGCGGCGCGAACCCCGCTGGTCGCCCGCTGCAGCCAATCTGAGGGGGGACGGGAAACTGGTGAAAAATAATTGGCGGGAGCCCCTACAAGGGCACGGGGCCGAAGATTGCGTCGGCACGCCTTTCAAAGGCCGAAGCGAAGCGGCGGAAAGCGGTGTCGAAAATTGCGCCCATCAGCATTGCTAGCGTGCGACTGCGAAACTCGTAGGAGATGAAAAACTCGACCTCGCATTGGGCTTGTGCGCGAGCACTCTCCTCGCCGGCGCGTGTGGACCGGAACGACCATCGGTTCTCCATGCGGCTGAATGGGCCGTTGAGATATTCGACCAGTATGGTCCGCTTGGCCCGGTCGAGGCTCACCCGACTGGTGAAGGATTCCCGGATCAGTTTATAGGCGACGGTCATTTCGGCGATGATGATCTCACGCTCCGCCAATTGGGTGCGATGGATCACCCGCATGGCGCGGCAGAGCGGCACAAATTCCGGATAGCGCTCGATGTCGGCGACGAGGTCGAACATGTCATCGGCGGAGTGCTTGAGACGGCGGCGGGTTGAGAACTTCGGCATCAGCGTCGCTCGATCGCGGTCATGGCGCCCTTCCCTTCTCGTCCACCCGCGCAGGAGGGCTGCGGATTACTCTTCCGCCGGCCGGGAAGGGTACGCCGACACGTGATTCGCCCGGGCCGCCCGCAACCGCGCAAAATCGTCGCCCGCATGGTAGGACGAGCGCGTCAGCGGCGACGCCGACACCATCAGGAAGCCTTTCGCATAGGCGATGGTCTCGTAGGCGGCAAATTCGTCCGGCGTCACAAAACGTGCGACCGGGTGATGCTTGAGGCTCGGCTGCAAATATTGCCCGATGGTCAGGAAATCGACCTCGGCGGCGCGCAGATCATCCATCACCTGCAGGACTTCGTTGCGTGTCTCTCCTAATCCTACCATGATGCCGGACTTGGTGAAAATTTGCCGATCGAGCTCCTTTGCTTTCTGCAACAGCCGGATCGACGCGAAATAGCGCGCGCCCGGCCGCACCGTCAGATAGAGCGACGGCACGGTTTCGAGATTGTGATTGAACACATCGGGCCGCGCGGCAACCACCGTCTCGGCAGCGCCATCCTTGCGCAGAAAATCGGGCGTCAGCAGTTCAATGGTCGTAGCCCGGCAGCGTGCTCGGATGGCGCGGACCACTGCCGCAAAATGGGCCGCCCCGCCGTCGTCGAGATCGTCGCGGTCCACTGACGTTACGACCACATGCGCAAGGGCGAGCCTCGCGGTCGCCTCCGCCACCCGGGCCGGCTCATGGGCATCCAGCTCTCCCGGCAGGCCGGTCCTGACATTGCAGAACGCGCACGCGCGCGTGCAGGTGTCGCCCATAATCATGAAGGTGGCGTGCTTCTTGTCCCAACATTCCCCGATATTGGGACAGCCCGCCTCCTCGCAGACCGTGTGCAACCGGTTCGCCCGCACAATATCGCGGGTCGCCACGAAGCCGCGCGAGACCGGCGCCCTCACCCTGATCCAATCAGGCTTCTTCAAAGTCGGGCTGTCGGGCCGATGCGCCTTTTCGGGATGGCGCGGCCGCTGCGGCGGACCGTTGACGGTATCGAGCACGACGACCATGGGGGATACCTCGCGATCGATTACTTACGCATCTTGCGCAGTCATCGCAAGGCACCGCCGAGGGCCATCCACCGCAACCTCCGCGCCGAAGCCCCTGCCGCTAAGGCGCCTTCAGACACGCGAAGCCAGCGTTGAAACATAACGAGAACTCCTGTGCACCTGAAGGCATGAAGGTGGTGGTCAATCTCCAACTGACGCCGACCGCGAAGGAGCAATGGACGGCGCTGCTCGTTACACTTGGGCGTTGCGTATACCGGCGCCCAGATTGAACAGGTCCAATCGAAATACGCCTTGCCTCGCGCCATGCTGCAACGGCGCGGCAGCAAAGGCGCCAAACGCCCCTGAAGAAACTCAGCGAAAAGGGGGCCAGTTCCTGACATACAAGGCGACGACCAAGGCATCCCGGTTGTCGCCGTCGATCCTCGCAACACCAGTCGGACATGGTGGGTCGATCCATTAAAAACAATCGAAAGACGCAAGCGAGGTTCTGCCGTGTCGATTGCGGCTGTACGGCCGCTGCTGATTGTGTCGGTGCCCGGAATATCTGGGGCCGCTGTTGTCCCTCCCTTGGCCCCTCGGGCTCTCCGCCCGGTAAGAAGCGAGGATGCCCGACACCCGCAGGCCGGGGCGAAAGCCCCGCCTTCAGGCATGGATTAGTTTGACAGAGTCACACTCGTTGTTGGCTATGGCGGCTGTGATTTTGCCGCGGTGCGGAAACGGGATTGGATGGCGCCGAGCCGCCGCTGGTGACGTTCGTTGATCCGGCGCACCAGCGCCTCCTTGCCTTCGGGTTTGCGCGGCAAGGTCTCCTTGAGCATTTCAACGATATCGCGCGGCGAG
>JASHRR010000335.1 GCA_030037185.1 Xanthobacteraceae bacterium
AATTAATTGACGCGGCCGCTTCTCAGTCGACCCTTGGTTTGCCAAACATTATTTACGTTCTCCCCCCTGTTTAGGCGATAATTTGCTCCTCGCAGCCAAACCCAGGATTTCCACTTGAATGTCGGTATTGGAAAATAAGAATGCTGGAATTGCAAATAACAATGCCTGGATTGTAAATATCAGCTAAACGGACAACAAAGTCGCTTTTGCGACGTTATCGTGGGCTAGTAGGGGCCGGCCGCTGGTGACATTGCGACCAGTGGGCAGAGCCGTGGGCCCCTGCCACATTTTGATTGCGCCAACTGTCTCCATTTGATCACAGCGGTGTAAATTCTGCTATTGGCGCCGGTGCCCTCTCAGAATCCCCGGATAGTCCACAACAATGTCGCAAAGGCGCCCCTTGGTTTCACTAGCCGTGATACCGGTAGGGAGCCACCGTCCCGATTTCGATCGGTCTCGGGTGGCTGTCGTCATAAGTGCGGGGGAGGAAGCTAATGTTCAACAAACCACCAGCGTTCGCGGTGCCGGTGTGTCGGTCGATTGGGGGTTGTTGGTTACCGTGATATTGAGGGTATCGCCGGCCGTTAGTGCAGGGTCGGGTTCTCCATGCCGTTTGGGGTCATAAAGCAAAAACAGTTGTCGGCCAGCCGAATCGGTGGCGGTTTGATAAGAGAACCTGACGTACAGAACGCCGTTCTGGCCGAACAGTGCTGCGGCTTTTGAACTACGCTGCCGGCCGCAAATCGCTGACATGGGTTGGCAACAGGGGCCACGGCAGTCGAACTGGTAACACCGGCGGCGCTCGCCGCCGCGGAGCTTGCCGGGCTCGCGGTTTGAGCCGTGGCTGCACCACCTGCGGCCCACAAAGCGATGATTACGCTGGCTGACGCCTTCCAATCCCGTCGGGGATTCGACCGAGGCCTTCAACGCGCCCACCTGCGGAGATACGACGCAATTGACGCAAAACCCGGCGAACAGCAACGGCGTGACTGGCGGTTCGATCAACATCGACTATCACGGCACCAACGCGAGCCCGGCGTGTCATGGCGATAACGTCGTAAAAACGCTGATCAATCCCGGAAACACTTTCTCCTACAGCATCCGGTTCCCGACCAACGAGCCGCCGGGACTTTATTGGTATCACCCGCACGTTCATGGCCTTTGCGGAAGCTGCTGTCCAGGGCGGTGGATTCCGGAGCCCTCGTGGTTGATGGCATTAACAATATGCAGCCAGCGACTGCCGGCCCGCCCTAGCGCATCCTGATAATCCGCGACCTGCCGACGCTGCAGGGTCTGCAGGAAAGTCCTGGAGACACGGAAGGTGGCGTTCCGCGGGAGGCCTGAAGATGACCTTGCTCGATGCGTGGCATAGTGCGTTTGGAAATCGATATCTGAGACCTTCAGTGAGGCAATCTCGCAGACGCGCAGCCCCCCGGACGTCAGAGGCAACTGAAAGGCGCGGACGTCTTTCGCGTTCGCTGTATCGGGACAGGCTTGAGGTAATTTGCGAAGTCGTTGATCCGCTGCACATGGTCATATTGGGTCTTCCGCGCGAACTGGCGGATCGTCTGTCTTCGATCATGCGCCAACCAAAAAAGCGCGACCTGCCCCGTCATTCGTGCCCGGGGGATCAGAGCACCAGCCCGTGCAGGCGGGCTTTGCACGGTTCTCTTGCATTGAGAAAGCCTCCGCGTATTCAAATATTTACTTGCTGTTTGAAATCGTAATTGGCGGTTTTTGGAAAATAGCTTCCCTCGTAAAGCCGAGAGCGGAAACGCTTTATCTCGACGCTCCAGATAACTGGCGGGACTGCAAGCAGTCCCGAGCGAACGGCGTTGGAGGTCTTTTAACCAGCGAGAGGCATGGGCCACGCCCTTCCCGCGCTCCTCATATCAGAGCTCAGAGCTGGTCGTTCGAGCACTCTGTCCGGACCCATGACGAGGCCTCGGATGTTGTAACAGGTTCTGACCTGCGAGAGCCGAGGAGAGTGGTGGGAGGCACAAGCCCCTTCCTTCAGGAAGAGGAGGCTTCACGCAACGGGCTTGTTCGGGGCGCCGCAGCAACGCGAGGATGGGAAAGTTTAGGCCGCGGGTCATGGTACGGTCATAGTTTTGCTGCCACCTTGACGGGCACGTCCAGAAGGACGCGTTGCAAAGGGGGAAGTGCCATGATGAAAAAAGCATTAGCCCATACGATATTCCTGGTAGTGGCGTTCTCGCTGCCAGCGGCGGCGGACGAGGCGAGTTTGAAATTCAAGCATGGGATAGGCGTCATTCCCGTCACGTCTGTTACCTGCGTTCCATCGGCCACGCCCTGCGTCAGCCCGACAGAGACAGTGACAGTCACTCAGAACGTCGTTCGCGGCCAGCAACCAGGCGGCGAGGTCTGGGTGATCGACGAGCTCGATGCCGAGGTGAGTGCAAACGGGAATATCATGGTTCGCGGAACGGGGTTGCTTCTGGGCGGCGGCAACGGCGCTGGCGGGGTCCCCGCCGGAACGAATGTGTTCGCCACACTGAGCTGCCAATCTACTTCCCCCTTTGCGCTAAGTAGTACGTCCCCTGCCGGTGTTCCAGTGTCGCCCAACGGTAACTTCCAAATCAATGGCATGCTCTCACCGGCGCCGACGTTCCCTTGCGCCAGCCCCCTGCTCCTCATCCAAAGCGCGTCGAACTCGCACTGGTTCGCGTTCGGGATCGTCAGTTCGGACAACTGATCCGGAGCCTGTCAACTCCGAATGCGCTGGCAAAAAAGGCCCCCGACCGGGGGCCAATTCTATCCGAAAAGCTCGCCAGGATGCTTTTGACCTCGACAAGCGGACCCTCGTTCGTCCCCATTGCCAGTAGCCAGGATCATCCACCGCTACACCAACATGACGAAGCTCTCGCGGAACCGGATGCGTCAGTCGCGCTCGTCCGGGTGTGTGGGGAGCGAGGGGGGCAACGTCCTCGCCTACCCGGCAGACCGACGTCCAATGCTTCTGGTAGGAAACGAACCGGGCTGCTGCGCAGAGTCATGCGGCCGTTTCATGTAGGAGGGTCGCTCGGCGGCCGGTAGGAACTCAGTTCGGACTTCTCGGAGGAGACTTAAGACGAGCTCGGGAGCACGAAACAGGTCCGAAACCGATGGACTGGCTACTCACCGACGCATCGACGGCAATTTTGACGGCAATTATTGGCATCCTCCTCGTGACCATCGCGTGGTAGCAATATGGAAGATAGCCGGCAGCCAGCGCCACTAGGTGGGCTGCACCACCGATTCAATGACTCAGCCTGCATGCAATACCCGATAGACGATGACCGATGCCGAGATGCGTTGGCCGGCGGCCGTAGCGCCATAGCCCTGCGCTTTCAGCTCGCGGAGGCGGGAGGTGGGGATGGCCGTTGCGTGGTTCGGAGGCCGGGCCGTTTGGCATTAACAGCGAATTTATCTTCCGAACGCCAAATTTAATGGTGCTAGCCGGCTGCCAATTTATTTTGAGTAACCCAGCTGAGAAGCTGCGTCAAAGGGGCAACGGTCCGGGGGTCTACAGCCGATTGTAACTCCACGCACTCGGCGGAGTACCGCGCCCATGGCGAAACCGGTATTACGGGAATGGCAGTTTGCGCGGCACCGGCGGTATGCGCCGGAAAATTCCGATGCGCATGTTTACTGGCATGTGCACGTGACAACGACCGCACCGTGGGTTGAACGGGCCGAATTGATGGCTAAAAAAGAATGGTTGGCTTGGTTTGTGCCGGCCAATTTCTCGATTAAGTCCGGCATGCTCCGGAACGGGTTCCAAAACACCGAAACAAGGAAACGCGTCATGTTGCGAAACCTACTGTTTACAGCCGCAGTGACCGCAATCGTCGCGCCGGTTGTCATGACGGCCGACGCGATGGCCGGTTCTTCTACATCTACCGAAATCGGCAAACGACACGTACGCTCGGCAGCGCATTCCGCGCCGCAGCATCACCACCAATTCGCCGCTCGCCGCACATTCACGCGCGGCTTCAATAACGACGCGGCGGCATATTATTCGGTCCGACCAAACGTTTCGGTTTTTCGCGGGCCGGGCTATGTCTACGTGCCGCGCAAGGGCATTGTAGATGAAGCCTGCAATCTGCCGACGAGCGCATGCCCAAATGAGCTGCGCGATGTCCAATAGGATTGATCCACTATTTTCGTCACCATCGCGGCAAGAGTGTTGCCTGGCATCCCGGTCGCCGAGGCTGCGCAGCTTGGCCAGATAGACGCACTTGCTGGTCGGAAGCTGCTACTGTTCGGTCAACGGGCGTGATGGAGTCCTCCATTGCCATTATCAAATTTCATCCCGCTCAATCCGCGATGACGGAGGACTTTATTTCGGGAACATATGAGATGCGGCGCCCGAGACCTGGCGTCAGGCGTCTGCACATTTCGAGCAAGGAGGAACTGTTTCGGCGGCAGACATTGTGTCCGTTGCCCCCGTTGGGCGCGGGGCTGACGGCCGGGGCATGAAGCGGGCAAAGAGAGTGTCGAGCAAGCTTTATTTGCCGAAGGAAGTGGGCGATCTTCGCGAAGACTGGATGGAACGACGCCGGTGATTAATCTGGCAGATGGGAGCGATCGTCTACCGGGCACGGCGAAACGCCGCCCCCGTTACCCAAAGAGATGCGTACTTGAGCGAAGAGCAACGTGCGATCCGATCGCCGCCGGCTCCCCCCGCAGCAACGGGGCTGGGCGGCTTGGCCGAGCTCCCGCCCAGGAGGCCAATAAGGCATCCGCAAGCACTCTTATGCAGCGATAACAACTGTGGATTGTATAGAAGCGAAAGGACTTCGGTGCAGGGGAATTCATTGCTCGGCGGCGCCGCCGCCGGCACGATCCCGCCACCGGCCTCCATCGTCGCCCAAGCCTCGCCCGCCAAATCCGCGATCCCGCATGCGACGGAGGTAAGGAGAGCCCGTGCGCACTATCGCGCCCGAACCTGTGTTTCGTATCCTGAAGGCGAGCGCGGCTGGCCGATCAAGCCCGGGCGTTGCGCCACGCATTCCGAAATGCCGACAACCGCGGTAGCGGATAGCGGCGATAGATCCCGTAGTGCATGAGGAACCGCTTGATAAACGCGCGCATAGCCACACCTGTCGTTTCTTCCCTCGGCAATGCTTCTCGGCGAAATAAGTTCAGCCGGGCATCGCACTTTAGCTTGGTCATAGTAGCTCGAATTTTTTTATGATTTTTGCAGGAAACGATCACATCTTTATGAACTCTCGGAGCCGCGCTTCAGCGCCTCCTGCAGAAGCACGATTTGGCGCGCGGCAGCCTCTGATTCTATCCTTATTCCCCTTACATTTCAGTGCGTTGACGCAAGATCCGGCAACAGAGACCAACTGCTTCTGCTCGGCGGCCGGGTTCGTCCGGGCCCGGCGTGTTCATCAGGATGCGCAGTGCTCGAGTGAAATCACAAGCCCGGTTATAGCCAAGTGAGAACTGGTTTGGCCCCTGTTGTTACGGCACCACTCCTCAAGTCTGGGCTTCGGCTTGATTTCGCAAATCTCGAACTCCAGACTTCACTTTTCGACGCGAAGCCATCCCTCAGGCGCAAGCCTTTCCTGCGGCAGAAAGCGTCCTTTGTAATCCATCTTGCGGGAGCCGTGCACCCAGTAGCCGAGGTACACATAGGCAAGACCCATGTGTCGCGCCCGTGCGATGTGGTCGAGGATCATGAAGGTGCCCAGCGAGCGGTGCTCGGGCTCCGGCTCGTAAAACGAATAAACCATTGACAGCCCATCCTTGAGGACGTCCGTCAACGCTACGGCGAGGAGCTCTCCCTTGGGGCTGGAAATGGAGGTACGAGCGCCGGAGCTGCGGCGCCGATATTCGATTATCCTGGTCTGAACATGGCTGTCCTCGACCATCATGGCGTAATCCAGCACCGTCATGTCGGCCATCCCGCCGTCGTAGTGGCGGGCGTCGAGATAGGCGCGGAAGACGGAATACTGCTCGGAGCTCGGCACCGCGAGACGCATCTCGCCCTCAAGGTCTCGGTTGCGGTCAAGCACGCGGCGCATGTTGCGGGTCGGGCGAAACTCATTGGCGATGACCCGCACCGACACGCAGGCCCGGCAACCCTCGCAAGCCGGCCGGTACGCGATCGACTGGCTGCGCCGGAAGTCTCCGTGCGTGAGCAGATTGTTGAGATCACTGGCGCGGTCCCCGACCAGATGCGTGAACACCTTCCGCTCTTCCTGCCCCGGCAAATAGGGACACGGCGAGGGCGCGGTCAGGTAGAACTGCGGCGTATCGCGGGAATGCTGGGTCAAAGGCTTCTTCGTGCGCGTTCGATGAGGTGCGTTATTTGTCTGGGGCCGGGGGCCGCCGCCCTCGCCGACCATAGATTTGCGCGGTTATGGCTTTTCGTCAAAGCCATTTGCTCGACCTAACCTCTGTATCCGGATTGAGCCACCCGGGCCGGCCGAAATGCCGGCCCGGTCGCTCAATCCGGGCTGTCGCAAGCGGCTCCTTGCAGTGTAGCAAAGCAACGCGCCCCGGCGTTCATTGTCAATGACCTCCACAATGACATAAGGCATAAGATTGTTCGTCAAGAATACAATAGGTCATGTCGCAGTCAGCATGTGGTCAACAAAATTGATCGGCATCTTGGTCAGCAAATCGCCGCACCGGCAGCACCGCGCCGCGCGTTGAATTTGGAACGCGGATCAAAGGGTGCTGGTCTTTTAGGCTCGCGGTCATCAACGCCCGCCGGGGCTATACCAGCCGGCGAGTGCCCTCTCTCTGACCCCGGCGGGGTGCGACGTATAACCACGCGGACCCCAGCACGGATCGCGTTGGCGGCGCTCCCTCGTGGATGAGACCGGGCCGAACGCTCTGGCGTGGCCGGTTGCGCTCACCCGTTAGGGGAAGGGGCAATGTGGAAATCAGAATTGGCCCTGTATTCGTCTGGACCACGGTCGCCGCAAGTCCCCCGCGATCTGGCCGCGCCGCAACCTGGCATCTCCTGGCGGCTCGTGCCGCAGCTGCAGACGGGAAAGCCTTATGCTCCTGGTGCGCGGCAGCGCAAGCCGCCACGCCGCCCGGCTGAATCCTCAACGACATTGCAGCCGGACGCTGGGGCTTCGGATCAGCTGCCGCGGGAAGGGAGCATTCCGTTCAAGCCTAGCCGACGCAAGGTCGGCGTCCGCATTGTCACTTTTCAAGTCATTCTCAGGCTTTTACTGCGCGCTACGGCCTACCACATCGCTCAACCGCCCTAAGGCGATCTTGTCACGAGGCTCCGGCCCTTCCGGTTGCCCGGGCCGAGCCGCTCGTCAGCTGCAGACTAACACTCTGGATGGACGCCTCCTTCACAAGTGATTCGCGACTTCGAGGCGCACGGCCAAGATAAACATGCTCCGCGCCTCTTCGCAGCAATGATGGTGTCGGGTACCATACGGCCGCTACGTCCGCCTCGAGAGGACTCAAGATGTATCGCCGAACTCCAGCAACTAGCTCGCGTTCAGCGAAGGCTGACGAAGACAGTCAGCACACTGGAGGAAACACATGCGCTGTGGATGGTTGCCCCCCCTTGTCATCGCCGTCACGTCCTCGATTGGATTGTCCGCTGGTTTGTCCGCTGCGGAAAACACCTTCACACTCGAGGAGTCGACCATAGCGGAAATTCACGAGGCCGTAGTTGCCGGAGCGTTGTCGTCTGAAAAGCTGGTCGAGCTCTATCTTGCGAGGATTGCCGCTTACGATAGGGCTGGTCCTCGGCTCAACTCGATCATCTATATAAATCCGAATGCCAAGGCGGAAGCAGCCGCTCTCGATAAGGAGCGTGCTGATAAGGGAGCGCGCGGCCCGCTGCACGGCATTCCCGTTTTGCTCAAGGATAATATTGATGTCGCCAACATGCCGACTACAAATGGATCTGCGGTCATGAAGGGCGCCATTCCGCCCGAGGACGGCTCTATCACTAAGGCCCTCCGGGCTGCGGGTGCGGTGATCCTGGGAAAGGCTGCGATGGGCGAATTCGCGGGAGGTAGCTACAACTCGGTACGCGGCCAAACGCTCAATCCCTATAACGTCAAGCGCACAACTGGGGGCTCGAGCAGCGGTTCGGCAGCGGCGGTCTCAGCCAACTTCAGCGTTCTAGCGGTTGGAACCGACACCAGTACCTCAGTTCGTGGTCCCGCTTCCTATACGGGCATTGTCGGCCTGCGGCCGACAACCGGACTCATATCGCGCGCCGGCATTGCGCCAAAAAATCTGAATTTTGACAGCGCGGGCCCGATGGCCCGCAACGTGACGGACCTCGCGCTGATGATGAACGTTCTCGCCTTCCCGGACCCAAAAGATCCGAAGAGCGTGCAGGTGTGGGGCGAGGTCGAGAAGATCAATCCCACAGCAAAAAACGGCGTGGATT
>JASHRR010000336.1 GCA_030037185.1 Xanthobacteraceae bacterium
CGCATCCTGCGCCCGATCGTGGGCGAGGGGGTGCTGCTGAGCGAGGGCGAGGACTGGCGGCACCAGCGTCGCACCATTGCGCCCGCCATGGCGCCGCGCGTCGTTCCCATGATGGCCCGGCATGTGGCGCTCGCCGCCGAGGAAACCATCGCCCGGCTCGCGGCGGCCGCGCCGCGTGGGCCAGTGGACATTCTCGCCACCGTCCAGTTCCTGGCGCTCGAGATCGCCGCGCGATCCATGTTCTCTCTCGAGATGCGCCAGTACGGCGCCGCCCTGCGCAGGCTGATCACGCGCTTTGCGGCCAACCTGGGGCGGCCGTATTTCCTCGATCTGATGTTGCCGGCCGCGATTCCGACCTTGCGCGACCTTGGCCGGATGCGGTTCCGGGCGCACTGGGTCGGCCTCATGGACGAGATCATTGAAGCGCGGCTGCGCGCGCCGCACGAGGGCAAGCCGCGCGATCTCTTCGACATGCTGCTTGCGGCGCGCGATCCGGAGACCGGCAAGGCATTCTCTCGCGGCCAGTTGCGCGACCAGATGGCGACCATGATCGTCGCCGGCCACGAGACAACGGCGCTGACACTGTTCTGGACGCTCTACCTCCTGGCGTCTTCTCCGGCCGATCAGGAGCGCGTCGCGGATGAGGTCCGCGGCATCGAACTCGGCCCGGATAGAGCCGCGGACGCGCTGGCAAAACTCGCCTACACGAGGGCCGTGGTAAACGAGTCGCTGCGGCTTTATCCTCCGGCTTTTGCGGTCGCCCGCATGGCAATCGGGGCGGATCGGCTTGGCGATGTCACGGTTCCACGCGGCGCCCTGGTCATGATCTCGCCTTGGGTGCTGCAGCGGCACCTGCGCTTGTGGACGGATCCGGACGCCTTCAACCCCGCCCGCTTCCTTAGCGACGCCCCGCTGCCTCACCGTTTTGCCTACATGCCGTTCGGCGCCGGCCCGCGCATCTGCATCGGCGCGCAGCTGGCATTGACAGAGGCCTGCCTGGTGCTGGCGATGATGATTCAACGCTTTCATGTGACGCTTGTCGACGCGAGGCCGGTGGTGCCTGTGGCGGTGATCGTGACCCAGCCCGATCATGCTGCCCCGTTCCGGCTCCGGCCGAGGAATTGAGCGGATGCTGGGCTTGGCGTCGCGACTATTGCGGTGGAATCACAATAGGGTGGGCGAAGGGCGCTCGCCGTACGGGCCTGCAGTGCTACTTGAAATCTTTCCCGCCGCCCTGTCGCAGGACGGCGACAAAACCTTGGAGGGAGGTTTTCCAATGGCAAGACCGTCGCTTTTGTTCGTGGCCGCCGCCCTGGCATTAAGCTGCGCCTCTTCTCTTTCGGCGGCTGAGCTTAGCTCCCGCGATCAAGCAAACCTCATCGCAAGCGTGGATGGCTATGCGCCGCGCATTTCTGAGGTTGCGCTCAAGATTTGGGCTTCGCCGGAACTCGGATACCAGGAGACCAAGACGACTGCGCTGCTCCAGGCCGAACTTCGCAACGCGGGCTTTGCGGTCGAGGCGGGCGTCGCCGGGATGCCGACGGCATTCGTGGCTCGCGCCGGCACGAGCGGCGGCCCGGTCATCGCCATCCTGGCCGAGATGGACGCGCTTCCCGGGATGTCGCAAGCCGCCGAGCCGGAGCGCCAGCCCATCGCCAACCAGACCGCCGGCCACGCCTGTGGACACCATCTCTTCGGCAGCGGCGCGGTCGCTGCTGCGGTGGCGATCAAGAGCTGGCTCGAGGCGACCGGCACCAAGGGCCAGATCCGGGTCTATGGCACGCCGGCAGAAGAAGGCGGCGGCGGCAAGGTCTACATGGTGCGCGCTGGGCTGTTCAAGGATGTGGATGCCACGCTGTATTGGCATCCAGCCGACGCCAATAATGCGTCCCAGGATCGCAACCTCGCCACTACCAGCGCCAAATTCCGCTTCCACGGTCAGTCCGCCCACGCGGCCGCTGCCCCCGACCGCGGGCGGTCCGCGCTCGATGCGGTCGAAGCCATGAACTTCATGGTCAATTACATGCGCGAACACATCCCTCAGGAGGCCCGCATCCACTACATCATCACCAATGGCGGCACCGCGCCCAACATCGTTCCGGAGTTCGCCGAGTCCTATTACGTGGTGCGCCATCCCGATCCTCGCGTTGTCGGCGAACTCTTCGATCGCGTCGTCAAGGCGGCCGAGGGAGCAGCACTGGGAACCGGAACCACGATGGATTACGAGTTGATCGGCGGCGACTACAGCGTCCTGCCCAACGACGTGCTCGGCCGGGCGATGGACGCCAACCTGCACCGCGTGGGCGCGCCGACATGGACGCCGGCCGAACTCGCGTTCGCCGAAAAACTGCGGAAGAATCTGCCCGGCCGCAACCTTCCCCCGATCGCAAGCGCGAGCGAGATCCGCTCCTACGGGTTCAACGGGCAGAAATATTCCTCGACTGATTCAGGTGACGTGAGCTGGGTCACGCCGCTTGCCACCCTCAATACGGCCACCTGGGTGCCAGGGACCGCGGCCCACAGCTGGCAGGCGGTCGCGGCGGGCGGCACCACCATCGGCCTCAAGGCGATGGTGGTGGCGGCAAAGACGCTTGCCTTGACGGGCGCGCAACTGTTTGCCGATCCCGCACTCCTCGCCGCCGCCAAGACCGAGTTCAACAACAGCCGCGGCCCGGATTTCGTCTACAAGCCGCTGATCGGCGACCGGGAGCCGCCGCTCAATTATCGCAATAATGCGAGCGGACCGGACGCGGGTTGACGCGCCGACCCGGCTTCGCGGGGGCGCCGGCGAACCGGCGGCCGGCGTTGCCACAGCGTTCCCGGATTCGCTGCAGCGGGCAGGCTCGCTGAGAGCTTTGCTCATCACGCGCAGGCAGCAGCAGATTTACCACGCCCTATGCCCGGCCTGGGCCACGACGCCGGGCCGGCACCGCACTGTTTGCAGCAGGGGACCGCCGGCGCCGTTGAAATCGCCATAATAATCGCGAGACACCTGCCCGCCCTCAGCCGCACTGGTGACTTCTCGCAGGACAGAGATCATGGGCAAAGAGCGTCTGGCGGCTTTCAGTGACGGCGTAATTGCAATTATTATCACGATCATGGTGCTTGAGCTGAAAGTGCCGCACGGCGCCGATTGGTCGGTACTGCTTGCAGTGATGCCCAACTTTTTGAGCTATGTGCTGAGCTTCACATATCTGGCAATCTACTGGAACAACCACCACCATCTTCTTCACACCGTCGCACACGTTGACGGGCTTATCCTCTGGGCCAATTCCCACCTGCTATTCTGGCTATCACTCGTCCCCGCCGCAACGGCTTGGCTGGGCGAAAACTTTCTTGGCCCAATACCGACCGCGGTCTATGGGGCGATATTGCTGATGCCAGCTATTGCTTACCACCTGCTCCAGAAAGCGATCGTGCGCCAGCAGGGGGCGCAGTCCGTACTTGCCGCCGCGCTTGGGAGGGATATCAAAGGGAAGCTCTCACCGATACTTTACATTGCCGGAATCGGCATGGCTTTTCTCAATCCCTGGCTGTCGATTGCGATCTACGCCCTCATCACGGTAATCTGGTTCGTCCCCGATCGCCGGATAGAGAATATATTGCGGGAGGATTGACGCAGGTACCGGCGGGCCTTCGTTTACGCCCGCCTCCCCGCCCCTGAAGCGGCGCGGAGCGACCGGGTCGCGAGCCGGACCGGATGCATCGCTACCAGCAAAACGTTATGCGGCGGGAATTCAAGGAGAACTTTACAGACCTCCCCCGCTACAAGGACACACACAGCTATGGAATAAATTGTCAACGAAGAGGAGGAACAATGAATACAAGCACTAACGGCAGCCGCTCACCGCGAAACTTCTCCCCAGTCTGCTGTCCGTACTATTCAGTTGGCGATCCACATAGTTCTCCTAAATAATGGAGCATGGCTTCTTGAACCGTTCCTCCTTGTAAGTCAGAACGTGCTCTAACATATTCCTGTAGATTATTTGCCAATTGTGCGTTTTGCATATTAGCTTTTTTTATGCAATTGTAATAGTGACGAGACCATTTAACTCCATCGTCGTCAGTAGTATAGTTTATCATTGTATCTATTACTCCACTGATATAGGCAACTCGCTCGCCGTACGACAATCTATCCCATTTGGAATAGGGGTAGAAAGCAGCCGTTTGAGATGCCGCAGCAGACGACAGCAAGAGCAAAGATACTATAGCTGTACACCATCTCATGAGACTTACTCCCCGTCCTCCACTGTCTGACCTACTTGCTCGATCTTTGTCCAGATGCCACCAGCAATAGACGGCATATCTTCGGTATCTTCGTTTCATCCGAAATATCCGATCGCATAAATCTGCAGAAAATGATTTGTATGCAGATCGAATACATGGTCATAGAACCAAGCTACAACATTACATACTATTAAGATAAGGCCGTTATCTTTAATCATTCTTGGCGTCTCAAGTTTCTCTGATGCAGGAGGCAGCCGGTTGATTTTTTTCCGAAGGTCGGGACCTGTTCTTTGTTCAGCCTTCTCGCCGTGAGTTTGCTCCCATTCCGAGATCAGCGGTCTCGGAGAAGATGCGCTGACCAACCGCTACGCTTTTGGGGGATCAGGTCAAAGCCGTTTTTATCAGGCTTCGGCGACAGCCAACCAGGACCGAGCTTGATCAGGACCCGTTTGCCGTCGAGACCTGAAAGACTGGCCTTGGTACGCTTATTGCTCCAAGCGGCAGCGAGTCGATTGGACTTTGTCTGTGACTCTTCATTTGCCCAGCTACATTATGAGGATCGAAGATATCAGTGCAATGTTATCGACCTTCCCCGTGTTCGCATGTCTTGCCGTCCGTCGGCGGCGGTCGAATGACTCCACAGCAGCGACGCGCTCGGCTTTGCCTGCTGGCACGGCCTCGATGAATTTTTCGGAGGACGCTTCTCAACAAACCTGATGGTCCGATTGTCAGAGTTTCGCAGAGGTGTCGATGGTGAAGGTGATTGCCTGCAGCAGAGGCTTGCGATGACTGAAACTGTCGCCTCAGGCTGTCGCCCCGCGACGGCCTCTCTGTAGACATTCGGATATATGATGGCGATGACGCCGTCGGTGAGGGCAGTCGTCGGTTGCCCATTGTTATGGCTTTTGCCGCGCCGCCCGCCAGGCGGCGGCCGCGCCGGATGCAGCGATCGCGGCGAGCACGAAGGAAATCAGCACGTCGTATCCGGCGAGCGACAGGCCAAGAAATCGCCACGCGGCCTCGTCGCAGCGTATGATCGTGAGATTGGTGAGGGAGGACAAAAGATCGCCGCCGGTGGAAAGATCGGTCAACGGTCCCGAGCATTCCTGCGGGCCCGGCCACCACTTCCATTCGACGCCGGCGTGAAAGAGCGCGAGCCCGGAGTTGAAGAGCATGGCCAGCGCGATGACGCTGAGCCCGGCTGTTACAACCCCCCGCGGCGCGCCCCGGCTGGCCACGATCGCCACTACGCAGGCGAGCGGAATCGACACGTAGAACGCAATGCGCTGGTCAAGGCACAGCGGGCATGGCCGAAGCGCCATTACGTATTGAAAGTAATAGGCCCCCAGGATGGTCGCGGCTCCGCCTGCCGCTACCAGGACCGCGGCCGTGACCGCCGGACGTGACCGCGTCAGCGCCCTCACGCCATGCATGGTATGCTCCCTTTGATACGGCCCAGCGGGCGGCGTTTGCAACCGTCATGGCCGGGGCTGGTCGCTGCAGGGGTTGTCCGCACTACTCGCTCCTGCACCCCTGCCTTCCCGCAACGCCAGGGGCGCGGTAGCGCGCCATATCGCAACGCGGCGCCGGACAGACCCGCCGAATTCGCCCGACGACCCTCCGAGAGGGTAGGCAGGAGCGGTCGCCGGGGCAAGCTCACGGGAATGACTCTTCTGTCTCAACGCACCGAAACCCGCTCTAATAGCGCGAGCGTTCCGGCGCCAGCCGCCCGCATGGCGGATCACCATCACCCTTGTCAACCTGCCGCGGTTCCTTGCCTCTCTGGGAAGCGCGGGCGTCCCGCCCGCTCTTTCGCTCGGAACGTCGGTTCTTCCCCTGTGCCAAACAGAGGCGGGACGACCCGCTCTGCCAGAGGAGGGGCATTTGTACGTTGACCCTGCCAAGCCCGCCAGTATTATCCACGCCCCATGCCCCTGTGGCGGAATTGGTAGACGCGCCTGACTCAAAATCAGGTGGGCTTACACCCGTGCTGGTTCGAGTCCGGCCAGGGGCACCACAATAAAATCAAACACTTAGCGGGAACGGTCGAAACCGAGGCGCAAGCGCAATTTGCTACGGATTTGGCGCCGGGGCCTGCCGCGGCAGTGCCGTCCGCAACCGCACACACGGTTAAAGACCGCCCAATCCACGCAGCAAATAATCCTCGTGCCATGGGGAGATCGAGCGTCGGAAACATCGAGATCTGAGGCGGCCAAAAATGGCAGATGATGTGACAACGTGTCGGATCGGTTCCGAGCCCATTCAAGGACGGCGAACGAGCAGTCCAAGCCGCCCGCTGGCGTAGCTCATTTATGGCGCCCCATGTTTTGCGAGAAATTTTGGGCACAGCCGGTGTGTGTTTTTTCCATCGCTTGGCAACCCAGGGGGCCTGCCGGGAAACTTAAACCGAAATAGGCCATTCGGGATCGCGTCACGGGTTCGTGCTTTGACGGCGCGGCACCCCCGCCACTGACCCCGGGGCCGCGAAGGGCACATATGGGTGCATCCGGCCGAACCCGCATCTCGGCTCTCGCATCGTGACCTATCCGTTCCCTTCAGCGCGTCGATTTCGTCATGCGGCGCCTGAAAATAAATGCAAATCGGTTCGCTCAGATGATTGTCACCTGAAACAATGCGCCCCGGCGTTCACCAGCGGCGGGCACATCCGCGCCGCAAGGCGGTTCGAAGCTGAGTAGCGCAGCAAAGATGCGCAGCGTTCCGCGAACATCTGGCCACCTTTCGGCGAGACGGACGTTTAAGATGGAGCCACGATGACGCCTTGGCCCATGTCTTTCGTGAGCCTCCACCCGCAGGGATGAACGCCATCAGCATTAAACTATACTGGACGGAGTATGGTTGCTCTCACCGAACCGCCGCGTCTCGATATTGTGGTCGCCGACATCACCACGCTTGAGGTCGACGCCATTGTCAACGCCGCGAACCGGACCCTCCTCGGCGGCGGAGGTGTCGATGGCGCGATCCATCGCGCGGCGGGCCACGAGCTGCTCGCCGAGTGCCGCACGCTCAATGGCTGCGACACCGGCGACGCCAAGATCACCAAGGGCTACCGTCTGCCCGCGCGCCATGTGATTCACGCAGTCGGTCCGGTGTGGAGCAGCAAGCGCCAGGCGGAGTGCGACCAGCTCCTCGCCTCGTGCTACCGGACCTCGCTTGCCCTTGCCGCGAGGCATGGAATTGCCTCGATAGCGTTTCCGGCCATCTCCACCGGCGTCTACGGGTTTCCGGCCGACCGCGCCGCGCGTGTCGCGGTTGAAACCGTGACTGCAGAATTAGGCCGGGCGACGGGCGTGCGGCATGTCGTGTTCTGCTGCTTCAGCCGCGACGCTGCCCGCCACCATGAGGACGCGTTGCGCGCGCTCGGGTTGGGGGGTGCCTAATCAGCCGCTGCCCGGGCCGACCAATGCCAAGGTCGCCGCTCGCGCCATTGCACGCTGTGGGGGCGAGGCTTGCGCAATCCTCGTGGTCGCCAGCAAACACGGCCTGATCAGCGACTGATGCCGATTCGGTTTCAGTCGCCGTCGCCTGCTATTGGAGGTTACCGGCCGACGGTTTGTTGAGCGCTTCCGTTGAAGGCTATGGGATGCCTGGCGTCAGTTTCATCGACGGCGAACCCGGAAACCTCGTTCAAGCTCGGTATGATCGGACCCCTTGATTGCTCTTTCTTTGACCAGCATTTGAGGACGCGCTCGTCATGCTGCGGGAGTTCAAACGACCGGCAGGGTGATGGGTTCACCAAGCCTCGCCGCGGTGGAGCCAAGCGCATCGCGCTGGTCGATCAGTTTCACCTCTCGGCTTTCTGGAAAGACCGCGAGAGACCGTACCGAGCTTTCCGTTCACCCGCTCTCGAACACCCCGGTCACCGGTAGCGCGGCGCCCTCGCCCCAAAACCCGAATAGCTTCTCGGGCGGCGATCTCGCGGACGAGCGCGATGGATTCCTTGGAGTCGTAGGCAGCATGCGGGGAGATCAGGACGTTGTCCAGCTTGAACAGCGGGTTGTCCGGTTTCCAGTTCCGCCGCTTGGCCGGCTCTTCCTCGAGATCATCCAATCCGGCACCGGCGATCCTTCGATCAAGGCGTCGTAGAGTCCGCCTGGTCTTCGACAATCGGACCGCGAGCAGTACTTATGAGGAGCGCCGTCTGGCTTCATGCGCCTGAGCTCTCGCCTTCCGAACAATCCTAGAGTCTGCTCCGTCAAAAGCGCCCGTATGACCAGGTAGTCCAATGCTTCGAGCAGCTCGTCGAAGCTGACCGGAACTGCGGCGGCGCGCCCGGATCTCGTCATCCGACTGGAAGAGGTCATGCGCGTGGATCTCGGCCCCGAAAGCCGCCATTGGCTCCGCCACGCGGTGCGCGATGGCCCCGCAGGAGAGCAGCCCCAGTATGCTTGGATGCAGTGGATGGGGCGGCCGGAATTCCAATGCCAGACTCCGGCTCTGGTCTGTCGGTTGTAGACTTCGACGGGGGCGGCGGACGCACTCGGCGATGATGCGGTCGATCTCCAAGATTCCAGCTCATGACAAGCGAGCCCTGTTGAAATTTGGGGTCGGTGCGCCGCAGATCGCCGCCGGTAAAGGTCGCGTCAGCCTTCATGCGACCGCTGAGCAGGCGACAATCATGCCAAAGAGTCCGATGGCATCAAACACTCTAACGCCTTCAGAGGGCGCGACGCCCGGTCAACGCGTGATAGAGAACGAGCACGATAATCGAGCCAATGATTGCGACCAGAAGACTCCAGGCATTAAAGCCGGTCACCCCTACCTTGCCTGCTGCGTCGAAAATGAAACCTCCAACGAGAGCCCCGATGATGCCAAGCGCGATGTCAAGCACGATACCTTGGCGCGGTGCGTTGACGATCTTGCTCGCGACGAAGCCTGCGATTAGGCCAAGTATCAGCCATGCTATAATCGACATCGGTCAGCCTCAGACATCTCTTTAAGGCGTCCGGTCGAACGCCTCATGCTGCACGCTAACGCCGGCCGCATCGGCGCGTTCCGCCGCTTGCGACACTCCCGTTGCTTCTTGCCGATTGCGTCGATAAGCCGACCGAAAGACCTCGTGCAGTGCCGCTGACCTCTATCCGAGCCTGATGATGCGGCTGCCGATTTTCCGTGAGCATTGCGGGCCGAACTTAATGCCGAGATCGAGCATAAGACTGCGCGTGATTTGATGACGGGGGAGAGAAGCCGCCGGAGAATGCGGTGCGGGGATGGCGGAGCCATCGAGGGTGGGCGTTGTTTTCGGGGAGCGTTCTGAGTTCGCAAAGCGGCGTTACCTTTGGAGGTTCCGCTGGCGGCGGTTCCCGGACTGACCTTTGCGAAATTGCGTGGCGGATGTCAGGAAATGCTTTTTTGAACGGCATTATACCTGCGTCCTTCTCGCGATACCTGCGTCCTTCTCGCGCTTCATCCTGCCGCTTGAGTTCCTGAGGTGGCTCTGTTGCGATGCGCTCGGCATTGGTTCGGCCCTTGACGCGCAGAGGAGTAACGGTTGGCCGTTGCGGTTTCAAAAATCCGCGTCAGGAAAAGTTATTTCGACTGTTGGCTTTTACTCGACGACCTCATCTGCGGTGGGGAACTTTTGGACGCGAGTATCAGGAACTCGGCCGGCCTTGACGAACTCCGGAGGGTCCGGCGGTCCTCGTCGGGATCGGCCCAGCCCATGCTGCAGCAGACATTGCCGTCGATGTCGGTTCGCACGCCATCGGTGAGGCTCGAAGTTCTCGGCGAATACCTTGCCGTTGGCGAGCTTGCCGCCGTGACGTCGCCGCTTGATGGGCGCCTCAAGGCGTCTCCAACGCGCGGGTCCGGATAGCGCCGCTTGGGAAGGTCCCGCCAATGGCAAGGTGTCTGCATTCGCTAGCCGCCAGAAGTCCTTGCATCATGACATCGCTCCCCGAAGCTCAATAGGGGGTCTGCTCGGTCTGCGCTGCGCGGCCGCAAGGGGATGCACGGCAAGCCGCCAGATCGTCGCCTCTCGCCGTGGCACAGGTCCAGCGCTTCCCGGCCCGCGCGGTCCAACTATTGCCGCCCAGCAAAGAGAACCCCCACAGCGTCCATCAGGTAGCTCGGGTCGGAACAAGAATCCGCTCCACTAACTTAAGGTTGTGCCAGCAGAGTCTGACCAAGATGCCACGCCGCAAGATCATCTGATTTCATGAAACCCATCAGGAGGGTAGGCAAAATCGCCTGACACCACGAACGGTGCGAGACCCGATCCGGAGGCAATCAAGCTTGCCGGCTCGCCCGAGCTTGCCCGGTGTCCGGTTATCGTGATGGCCGGACACGTCCCTCATGACCAAGCGGGAATTGCCGACGCGTTT
>JASHRR010000337.1 GCA_030037185.1 Xanthobacteraceae bacterium
AAAACCGATCTCTGAGGCACGAATTGGAGGAGGTTGGATGAGGACGGATCATGCGCATTTGCTGGCGCCGCAGGAGGCGCTATCGCAGGTTTGCTTGAGCGGAAGGCGCAACCGTCCCGCGCTGCCCTGCCCCCGCAAGCCGGGCGCGGGCCCGCTCCCAGGAAGGCCGCCATGAGCGGCCCGATCATCATAGGAACGGAGAGGGAGGGATTCGAACCCCCGATACGGTTGCCCGTATGCCGCATTTCGAGTGCGGTGCATTCAACCACTCTGCCACCTCTCCAATTATTTGATATCATTATTACTTTTGCTTAGTCTCTGGCGACTAGAGGGCCATTTGCTCCTCTTGTGCTAGCCAATTTCCTTGAAAGCGCGCCTGTTTAGCGCCACACGGAACGTCTCGTCAACGCGCATGATGGCCTGTGCATTACTGGTTGGCGAACCGGCTCGCGGGTGTTGCCCTTGGTGACGGCCGTCGGTTTCATCGGATGCCGACTGGGTTCCCCCGACCTCACCGGTGCAGCTCGCACTCGGATCTAGTTAATCAGCGGGATCCGCTTTCACGACTTGCGGCATAATTCCGAGCCGCGTGATGACCCGCGACGTCATCGATGACGCGCGCGTTGTGCCGATCGGTGAGTTCGCCGCGGGTCTTGGGCTGCGACGGGTGGGCCATGAACAGGAAAAGCGGTAGACCGCGAAAGACTTGAAGCCCGGCAATTTCTATCAGGGCTGCATCTTTTTGCCGAGCATCCCCGTATTCATCACAGTCGATTGTTCCCTAGATTATCCTCGTCTGACGTCTCGGACGCACCTCCATTCCTGCTTTTTGGCCCCGTCGTTCCGGGCTTTTTTCACCTGACGCTCTCGGAAGACGCCGCTGCAGCTGTTGGCCGCCCATACTTGAATGGCCCTCGCGGCCGGCGCATGACGGACCTTCATTCGTAGACTGAACAGCGTGCCGCGCGTGTCGTCACAGCAAGACTGTGAGCAAAAGAGAGCGTTCGTGGTGACTGAAACCAGACGCCACAAATTGCACAGCTGCAAAGCATCCGATGACGGCGCCGACAATCTCGCTTGTAGCATTTCCCGCAAAGGCCGTGCGCGTTCCCCAACTGCTCCCGGCCGGGAACCTGACTCCGGTGCAGAGCCGTCAACTTTCGAATTGCGCGACCGGCTATCCGTCCGATCCAAATAGGCCGGCATATTGCACCATTTGCCGGTCTGGTCTCAGGAAATCCGCAATCGGTCCGGCCCGCCGCTGAGGCACCGCGGAAGCAAATTCGACAGCGCAATCGTAATGACTTCGTCCGATCGGGCGATCAGATCCGTACCCGATGGTGAACGGGACAGCGATGGACGGCAACCGCTGCCCGAGCGGAACGTCATCGCGCGGATGAAATCAGGGAGCCCGGAGGATGAATCCGACACCACGCACATTATGGATCATCGGCGGCTCATGCGCCAAGTCAACCTTATGTCGCAGTCGTCCCATATGTACGTCGACGAGATTGGTTTGCGGGATGAATTTATAATTCCAGACATCCTCCAGCAGCATGGTGCGTGTCAGCATCTGATCTTTGCGCCGCATCATATATTCGAGGAGCCGGAACTCTCTCGGCAAGAGCTCGATTACACGATCCCCCCGTTTTGCAGTTCGTTCGATGAGATCGAGTTTGAGCGAACCGACCTGGAGCATCGTGGCCCGGCTCACCGCCGGCCGGCGCAGCAGGGCCTCGATCCGGGCGATCAGTTCCGTGGTTGCGAAGGGCTTTGTGAGATAATCATCGCCACCCGCCCGCAGGCCGCGCACGCGATCGTCAACGGCGCCAAGCGCGCTCAGGACGAGAACGGGCGTGCGCACGCCTTGGTACCGCAATGCCTTGATAATGGTGAGGCCGTCCATCTCCGGCAGCAAGCGATCGATGATCATGGCGTCCGCCCCCCCTGCACGCGCCCTGTCCAAGCCAGTGAGGCCGTCCGCTGCCCAGTCCACCTCGAACCCGTGATCGCCGAGTTCGGCTCTGATTTCCTCAGCCGTCTCTTTGTCATCCTCAATAAGAAGCAACCTAGCCATCAGCCGGTCCTGATCCGTCATGACTGTACATTCGCTGGCAATATATCTGCAGGCACGCCGATCGGTCACGCTCGGAATCTGCAAGAGCGTGGGGCGCACAGCGTGATAGCGCCGCGGATTGGCGGGTTTGCGACTCGTTTCAGAATGAGTGTCATCTTCGTGCTGACGTTCCCGCGCTGACAGCGCGGCCGCGGCACCCGGGGCCACGGATAGTTCCCTGCAGGGACCCGAAGGGCGGAGCGCAAGCCTGATCAACAATTGTGCTCCCGACATCGCGTGGCTCGGCTGCCGATAAGGGGGGACCAATCGCATCGCGCTGAATTTGGAAACGAATGTCGGGGTCGGGATCCGTTCCGACATCCTTGCGCCCCCAAACTGGAGACGCGGCGAATTGCTGACCGCCAGTATAGCGTGCGCGGGGGCTGGCATGCCCCATCATGGCGTGACAGCGGCGGCCGACAAGGCGAGCGCAGTGATGAGCGTCTTTATGGCCGTCTCCATTGGACGGTTAATGCAGCCTCCCGGCTGATGCGCTAAAAATAGATTCGCAGCGCGCTGGCACCAGTAAATTGGCGTTCAGAAGATTAAATTCGCTGTTAGGGCCCGGTCAATGCCGTTGGGCGGTTCTAATCAGCATGTCAAGGCCGATGTCTTGGGGACAAGAGTGTGGGTCCGAACAGCTTTGTCTGCGACGCAGTAATATCTGCTCTGATGCATCAGGTGGAACGCGAAGCTCCCGATTGGGGGCGCGTGCCGGATCGTGGCCGAGTTGCTCCCCATGCGACGTTAATTCGCTTGCAAAAACTTCAAATCGGTTGCGGCAACTACCTGCAAGCAGACCGCGACAGGCTCGGCGCAGCGGACCCGGTACGTGCTTGCTGCCGGGTCGCAAGCGCTCACAACGGTGGATTTGAGCGACCGCGATCTCCCTTCAGGTGCCTTCGTCATTGGCAAGAGGGGCCGGTCCGTCCAGGACCACGATTGAGCAAAAGTGGCGACGGTGCCGGTGCAGCGGGACGCATCGGGCGCGCCATAGCCACTGAAAACGGCGCGAACGGTGCGGATGTGGGCGTATATTGTCGGGCCGGTTTGTGCCATTTTGGAGGCTTTTTCAGCATCCGGGGAACTCAACGAAACACCGTTAGGCGAATCGGGGCGCCCAGGCATCGCGGCAGAGGCGCCGCCACAACGTGACATCGTGGCACCGCCGCTCTGCGGCGTGTCGCCGATCCGCTAGAGCGTGAATAGGGAAAGATCGACGTGGTCGTCGCCAATTCGGCCATTCAATGATGGCCTACTTGAGAAACGATTTGGTTCGACGTCATCGAAAATAACTTGAACGGCGCCGCGAATGCGGTGGGCCTTCACTCAAAATGGTCGCCCAAAGCGCCGCTACGTCAAGTGAAGATTGGTTGGCCGCAACTCGATGACATCTCCCGAGTGGTGGATTTTCTGGCTTCTGATGTCCGCAAGTTTGCTGCTTCATTAACAGCGAATTTAATCTTCTGAACGCCAATTTAGTGGTGCCAGCCGGCTGCCAATTTATCTTTAAGCATACGGCAGCGGAGAGTCGGATCAACTGGCCAGGGCCGGACGGTCTACAGCCAGTTGTACCAGTTACCATAATGGTAGTTTGCGCGGCACCGGCTGTATGGCCGGAAATGCTGACGCCTATGTACACAAGTCCCATGTGCACATGACGAGGACCGCATCAACCTATAACGTCGTTGACGGCCAAGGGCCGGCCCCCTTCATGGCTGCGTGCATGTCACATTCCCGCAGTGCCCTGACCGTGGGTTCAATGGGCCAAATGATTGACAGCTCAAAAAAGAAGGTGGACCGGTTTAGGTTTCACGGTGAGAGGAGACGATCATGCGAAAATTGATAATAGCCGGATTGATCTTGGGGGCGGGATTAACGGTATTCGGAAGGCAGGCGCAGGCCTATTTAAACTATCCATGGTGCACCGCAGGAGATAGCCGAGGCTGGGATTGTCACTTTTCGACCCGGGAGCAATGCGCCATGGATGGCAGAAACCGGGGATTCGGCAGCCAGTGCATTCAAAACCCCAATTACGATCCGACGAAAGGTCCAATCGTTGAATCTAGCGCGGCCAAAGAGGTCAAACGCGGACAGCAGTTGCCTGAGCACTGAGGCAGAGCATGTCGATAAATAATATTCTTGAAGAAGCCCGCGGACTGCCCTCGGAAAGCCGGCGAGGATGCGCCTGAGCCATATCAGCGCCGGCCGCGTCGGCGCGAAGAACCTCTGTAAGGGAGAGAAAGCAGCGAGAGGAATAAATGCCTAGATGGACATGCATCGCGCTCGGCACCGGTCTTTTTGTCGTCGCGACCGGGTTTGCTAACGCAACTACGATGACGACGGGAAACCAATCCGATCTGCGCGCAGGGCCCGGCTCGACTTTCAGCGTGATCGGCCAGATGCCGGCCGGTACCAAAGTAGAAGTGACTAACTGCACTGGTGGGTGGTGTCAGGTTGACTTCAACGGGATCACGGGATTTGTGAGTACGCCGAGTCTCGGAACTGCTCGTCGCAGTGCAAACTCGCCCCAGTCGACGGCAGAAAACCCTCATAGGAGCAACAACCGCGCCAGTCACCGGTCGACTCCAGACCGTTCAGTGACGCGGGCTGCCCCATCAAACCAAGGAAGCGAGTCGTCTGCACATCCCTGATCCCATCGGCGGTGCCGCTTGCCCATCCTTGATCACGCCGTAGACGATGAAGGTCGCAGAGCAGACGAATGAAAGCTGGCGAAGTACGTACTCCTTTGGCAAAATCACTCTCTGATCGGCGCTATCCGGATGAAATTTAAAATGTGCCGGTGCATTCTCTAAAGGCACGTAAGGTGAACTCCACACGAAGATCGAGGGCACCTGCCGTTACCAGGGAATTGAGATCGACGACGCAATTGAGATTGCCGAGAAAATCGATGTCAGAAATACCCGGGCTTCTCTGCCCGCCATGTCGACCGTCGCAGACCGCCAGGACTCACGCACCGAAGCAAAAATGCCTGCCCCACCGTCCGACTTTGTACCCGCAAGGCTAAATGCCTGGACCGCCAGACGCCCTTGATCGCCTCGCGTTCTACAGGCCAGCTCAGCGCTTGCGATGAGTCCAATGGCTCGCCATGTCGATGCCGCACCTTTAGCGTCAGAAAGGATAGAATGGCCTTTCTGAAACTGAGCAGCGGGTGGATATGGCAATGGCTTCCTCCACACACGGGATCGAAGCCCCGCATCGCTTGCGGGCTTTCGTCCGGGCGCACGAAACCAGCCTTGTCGTGATCGCCGCCTTCATTGGGCTGACCTCAGGTCTTCTGGTGGCCGCGATGGGTGCCGCCGTCACCCTTCTGCACAGCCTGTTTTTCGGATTGACATTCGACGAGCGCCTCTCAGCCCAACCAAGCATCGATCCGACCCGCGCGCTGATCGTACCAGCGCTTGGCGGTTTGGTGCTGGGGCTCGCTTGCCTGCTGGTGCGTCGGTGGCGACCCAGCCGGGAAGTCGATCCGGTCGAGGCAAACGCCCTTCGTGGCGGGCACATGTCTTTGCGCGGCAGCATGATTGTTGCGCTGCAGACGGTGTGGTCGAGCGGCGTTGGCGCTTCGGTCGGATTGGAGGCCGGGTACACCCAGATCGCGAGCGGCACCGCCTCTGCGATCGGCCGTGCCTTTCGGCTGCGTCGAGCCGATCAGCGCATCATGGTCGGGTGCGGAGCTGCCGCAGCCATTGCAGGTGCATTCGGCGCACCGCTGGCTGGCGCTTTCTACGCATTTGAACTCATTCTCGGTGCCTACACGACGCCGAGTCTCGCCTCAATCGGCGTGGCGGCGTTGGCAGGATATACAGTTGCGCACGCACTCGCTTTTCTGCCGCTAGGAGTGATCGTGACTGAACTCGGTGAGGTATCCCCCCATGACTTGGCGATCGCAAGCCTGCTCGGTCTTTGCGCAGCGCTTTGCGGCATCGTCATCATGCGCGGCGTCACGCTGAGCGAAACGCTGCTTTCAAGGGGGCGTCTGTGGCGGCCGTTCGGTCCCGCCCTCGGCGGCCTGATCGTCGGGTCGCTGGCGCTTGTGACCCCACAGGTATTGTCCTCGGGTCACGGCGCGCTGCATCTCACCGGTATGGCCACCTGGCCCATATCTGCAATCGGCACCTTATTTGTGCTCAAGGCGCTTGCCTCGATCGTATCGCTCGGCTCCGGCTTCCGGGGTGGCCTGTTCTTCAGTTCGCTGCTGGTTGGAGCGCTGGGAGGACATCTGTTCGCGGCGGCGATCGGCGCAATCTGGCCGGATCTCAAGCTCGACCCCAATGTCTATGCGGTAATCGGTATGAGCGCGCTGCCTGCTTCGGTGGTAGGGGGACCATTGACCATGTCCTTCATCGCATTGGAGACAACCGGCAATCTCTGGCTCACCAGCGCGGTACTGGTTGCTGTCATTATCTCAGCCCAGACGACACGAGAGCTGTTCGGCTATTCGTTCGCCACTTGGCGGCTCCACCTGCGCGGCGAAACAATTCGCAGTGCCGCCGATATCGGATGGCTTCGCGACCTGACGGCGCGGACGATGATGCGGGGCGACGTGACCACCGTAAATGCGGAGACACCGATCGCCGAATTTCTCGGCAAGTTTCCGCTCGGCTCCAAGACGCGCGTCGTGGCCGTGGATAAGGACGGACACTATGTCGGCATTGTATTCGTCGCGGAAGCTCACGGGCCGAACAATGCCAAGGCAGCAAGCGTGAAGGACATCCTGCACTACCGCGGTGTAACGCTCCTTCCTGACATGAACATAAAGCAGGTCGTCGGCGTTTTTGACTGGGCGGAAGCAGAATCGCTCGTAGTCGTCGATGACAGCAAACGGGGACAAGTGATCGGAATTCTGACCGAAGCCCATGCTTTACGGCGCTATGCACAGGAGTTGGAGCGCCGCCGACGTGATATCGTCGGAGAGCTTTGACGACTCTTTTTCGGCGCATAGCAATAACCGAATCGTTATTTCGGGCGTTTCCGGAGACACGTTTCCAATCGTAAGAAAGGTGCCGGACGACATTGACGGCCGGACGGTAACGGGAGATTACATCATGAAAGCGGTGAAGTTTGATCACTATGGCGACATCGACGTGCTCGAGGTGCGTGACGTGCCTCGCCCGTCGCCAGGCCCCGGCGAGGTGCAGGTTGAGGTCAAGGCGGCCGGAATCAACCCGGGCGAGGCAATGATCCGCAAGGGCGCGCTGCACGATCGCTGGCCGGCCACATTTCCGTCGGGTCAGGGCAGCGACCTCGCCGGCGTGGTCGCTGAAGTTGGCGCCGGCGTCCAGACGTTCACGGTCGGCGAGGAGGTACTGGGCTTCACAAACCAGCGCGCAAGCCAGGCGGAATTCGTCGTCGTGCCTGCCAATCAGCTGACCGCCAAACCGCCGGCGGTGTCGTGGGAAGTCGCGGGTGCGCTGTTCGTCGCCGGCACCACCGCGTACGCCGCAGTCCGCGCCGTCGAGCTGACGGCTGGCGACACAGTTGCAGTATCCGGCGCCGCGGGAGGCGTGGGTTCGATCGCGGTGCAGTTGGCGCAGCGGTCGGGTGCTAAGGTCCTAGGCATCGCCGGCCCGCCCAACGACGCGTGGCTGTCCAGCCGCGGCGTCATCCCGGTCAACTACGGAGACGGCCTCGCCGATCGGCTCAGGGCCGCCACCACCACCGGTCTCGTCGATGCCTTCCTGGACTTCTTCGGTGGCGGCTATGTGGAGCTCGCCGTGCGCAAGCTCGGCGTGCCGCCGCAGCGCGTGGACACGATCATCGACTTCGCCGCTGTCGAAAAATTCGGCGTCAAGGCCGCTGGCAACCGCGACGCCTCCGATGCTGCTGTGCTCGCGGAACTGGCAAATCTCGTCGCAGCCGGTGAACTAGACGTTCCAATCGCGCAGGTGTTCCCGCTTGGCGAGGTCCGGCAGGCCTATCGCACCCTGGAACAGCGGCACACCAGGGGCAAAATTGTGCTTCGCCCGTAGGGGACGTGTAGGCTTTTCAAGCCTAGCGCTTAGGCCACTGCGGATGTCCGGGTGCGGATACATCGGCGATTTCGACCCGCCCAACAGCGCAGCGTGATCGGCTTTTTCTTGCTGCATTGTGCTCGTCTGCGCAGACGGCGCTTTGCGGGCTCCGGGCTCGCTGTCCGCACAGGCGGCCGCCGGTCGTCGCGGTCGCACCCGCAAGCATGATGGTCGGCCGGCTGAGTGGCTGACGGGCTCCTCAATCCCTGGGTCCTGATACAACTGTTTGCGGCGTCCGCAGTGTCAGAAATATTGTCTGCCGGGACGGACTTGCCGGCCTGCGTTTCCATCGGACAGAGCCGGCAGCGCACGCCCGGGAACGCCACCGGTTAGTG
>JASHRR010000338.1 GCA_030037185.1 Xanthobacteraceae bacterium
CGAAGAAGGCATAGGTCAACGTGATTAATTGTGTTTGAAGACGCAACAGTTAATTTGTTTTCATCAGGTGCTGGAATCACGAAACTTTTTTCGCCGTATGTGTGCGTTTGTGCACTCAGAAATGTCGCCAGATTGCGGCATGGCGTGCCTTGGCGACCGCATTAAGTTCAAAGTCTATTCATTTCTCGAGAATCGAAATTCAGTGAGCGCTTTTCAACTCCAAAACGCCGCAAGATTGCCTCTTAATGGGCTTCGAGTTCCAATGTCTATTCACTTTTCAAACCCCGAAAGATCGCAAGAAACTGAAATGTCACCAGATCGCCGCATCGTATTTCTTGTCTGGCCTCACAAAAAATCCATTCTCAAAGCTACCAATTCAAGAGACTCGACTGAGTCGCCGGTTGGCTTGCCTGACCGCGCATCCATCCCGTCGATACCGCTGTGTCGATGGGGCGGCCCCGCCTGGAGGATGTTCCAATGCCAAGCTTCTGGAGGCAAGGGCTTCTGGCTGCATCAATCATCGTGTACGCAGTTGTTTGTATTGGTATTGTCGGGTTGGCGAAGCAAACCGGAGCCGTCGAGCGCAACCAACCAGCCAAGGCGATGATGGCGGAGAAACCCGGTCGAAATGAGCGCGCCAGCAAAGCTCCGGTGGTTTCGCTCACTGCGCTGCCAGCAGCGTCGGCTGATGGCACCGACGTTAAGAGTTCCAAAGCCCCGGGCGTAGATTCCGAGTGGCTGGCCCCGGAAAAGGACCGCCTGATGAATCTGCCAAACGGGCTGCCCTTCTATCCGCACCGCGCCAACACAAGGGATAACAAGACGCTGCCCACCAACGCGTTCGAGAACACAGAGGAAGTCTGCAGCGCCTGCCATCAGGACATCTATAAGCAGTGGCGGTCGTCGATCATGTCGCGGTCGTGGGACGACCCGATCTACCGTGCCCTCCTGAAGCAGGTGAGCGAGGCGACTGAGGGTAGGTTGGACAATTTCTGCACCGGCTGCCACACCCCGGTCGGTCTGACCACGGGACAGATCACGTCCGATCTCAACCGCTTACCGATCGAAAAGGCGGCGGCTGAACATCCACTGCCGGGCGTTGACTGCGAGGCATGCCACAACTATTCCTCCCGCACCGGCCAGGACAACGGCGCCTATGTTCTGACGCCGATGCTCAACGGCAAGCCTACCAAATTCGGTCCGTACAACGACGCCGTCTCCCCCTACCACGAGACCGTCTATTCGGAGCTGCATACGCGGTCGGAGTTCTGCAGCGTCTGCCATAACGTCACCCACCCGTTCACGAGCACGGCGATCGAGCGCACCTACGACGAGTGGCACCAGAGCCAGTATGCATTCGATTACAAGGAGTGCCAGAGTTGCCATATGCCCAACATTACAGGCAAGGCGGCGATCATGGGGCCGGATCGCCACGACTTGTCGACGCACTACTTCAACGGCGGAAACGTGGCGCTGCTCAACTATTTCGGCGAGAAGGAGAATGCGCAACGGTCGCGCGAATTGCTCAAGAGGGCCGGTGCCATCGAATTCGATGAGGTCTCGACGTTCACTGCTGGCAAAGACGCTACCGTCAAGATCAAGGTCTCGAACAAAGGGGCCGGACATAAGCTGCCGACCGGGTTTCCGGAAGGACGGCAAATGTGGATCTATTTCACGGTGACTGACGCCAAGGGCGCGGTGGTGTATCGCTCCGGCGCGGTCAAGGACGGCAAGACCGAACCGGGAACCGAGGACTTCAAGGTCCATCTGGGCGACAAGGACGGCAATACGGTCGACACGGAGATCTGGCTGGTGACCCGCGTCCTCGCCGATACGCGGGTACTGCCTAACGGCTACGATATCCGTACCTTCCACTTTCCTGTCCCTCTGAAGGCCGAAGGCCCCTTCAAGCTGGAAGCCAAGCTCAATTACTGGCCTTTCTCGCAGGCGCTTGCGGACCAGTTGCTGGGCGCTGGCAAGATGCCGACCGAGATCGTCACGATCGCGTCGGCCGATACCAATGTCGCGGTCACCAAAAACACCAAGGTCGCCGCGGTCGCCCAGGAGCGGCAGACAAAATCGCCCGGTCCGACTTCCGAGCGGCGGGGGTCGAAAGCAGACAGCGCCTCTGGCAGCACGATCTGGCAGGGAATCGCCGGCGCCTTCGATTGGCTCACGAAGCCAGCGCCTCCTCGATCCCGGGAAAATCCGGGATCGGCGAAAAGCCCTTGAGCGCAGACGCCAGCAAGGCATGAGCGTCAGCGGAACGGCCCGCAGATTTATACAGTCTTGCCAAATCGAGAACTGTGCAAAGCTCAAAACTGCACGCCTTCTGCCGCTGCGCGATGGCGATTGCGGCGAGGAATGCGTCCTCGGCCGGCGACGTATTGGCCGAATCGCGCTTGTCGGCCTGTTGCTGCTTGATATCGCGCCCATCATGGAGAAGATCGCGAAGATCTCGCCGCAAGGTCGCCGACGAGATTGCGGCCGCAAATCGCCAGGTCGGCGAAGTCGGTCCTTGCATCCGGACCTTGCTCGAGGCCAACGAGGAGAACGGCGGTCATAACCTCTACGAGAAGTGAGGGAAAATCTTTCACCCGAACAGCACGAAGCGCCCAACGAGCCGGCAAGCCGCCGAAGACCCCGACGAACTCGTCGCTGCCGCCATCGCGCGGACAGAAGGCCGACAGGCATTGAACGGCTCAATCTGTTCCCGCAGTTCACGCGATCGTGGTCGACGTGTCCGCGACGTCGGCCGGTCGCGCCGATCGCTCCGCCTTTGGGTCAACTTTGCCATCAGACCGGCGTAAAATTGGAGACGCTGCCGAAGTGTGAAAGGGTGCTTGCGTTGGGATGGCGCGCAATGGGTGATTGTCGAGGTTGTATCCGATAGTGTGAACATGATCCGCGCTATGCACGGGATTAGTTCGCGCCCGGCGCTTCAGGGGCACAGGGAGATATGAGGCGAAGCCGTGTTGGTGGAGTTCCGTTTTGCGGGATATACTCGCGGCGCTACAGTTTCTGGCCCATGATACTCCTTCGCAAATCGGCAAAGTTAATCCGTCACCTCCCGCAAAAGCCATGTGGAAAACAACATATAACTATTG
>JASHRR010000339.1 GCA_030037185.1 Xanthobacteraceae bacterium
TCTGGATCGACGAAGCGCTCCAGGCGAAGGCCGAATAGCGGGACCCGGATACACGAGCGCGGCCGCGCCGCCGAGGTTCGCTCGATCACGACATGTCCTTCGCCGAGGGAGATGCGTTCCAGACGGCGCAACGAACGACGGGCGCAAACGAAGCCGAACAACAGCCCTCCGAACGTGAGGCAACTGAAAATTGTGACTGGCCAGCACCCCGTCACGGCGCAAGCCAATCCAATCCCGACCGCGGGCAGCGCAGCAATCAGCAAGACGATTACACTGCCGAAACGCCCCAGCGAGATGTTGGGAGAGATATAGAAGTCAAAAGGAAGCCTTGCGGGACAGTCAACCAATCCGGTTGTGCCCGGCTGCGCACAAACGATTTCAGTCATGAGTCGCCAAACCCGGTAGTAAAATTCAATGAAGCCGGCAGGACTTGCCCGCCACGCTGGCTCACATCCTATAGATCAGGAGGGCCGGTGGGCCGCGGGCGTTCGGTCTGGCGAATGGTTCGGTAGCAACCCGGTCGAAGCGTTGTGGAAAAGCCCAGATGGTGTTCAGTTCTGGCAGGATGAACTCGGCCGGGGCGATGGCGCCAAGCCCAGGTTGATGGGTCAGACGACAGGCATCACACGAGGGAAAATTGTCGGGGCGGTCGTGGGTGCCGCCCTGCTTGCCATGGGTTGACAAGCAAAGGTCAGGGAGCGAGCCATCCGGCAGTCGGAACAGTTCAAGAGTCGACGATAGTTCTTGTGCGGCCGCGTGCGCATGGTGAGCATAACCCACAGCGGCCGCTACGATGACGTAGAGTCCGGCGAGAAAGGCCCGTAACCACCGATTTTGGCGGAAGGATTTCATTGACGTGACCGCGAATGCAGCAAATCCCCTGCTAGGTAGGGAAGATCAGACGGCTCATCTCATCATATTCATCAAGAACCCTCTCTCTAATTTTTATTGACCTTGCGGCATTTTTTTCGGACTCGCAAGAACTGGGTGATCCTTGATCCTCATGATCCGATCAGCCGACAGACGGTTTTCCACTCGCTGTGGCTGACGTGCATTCGGCCCGGAAGATCATGTCGGGATGAACGAGTACTGCGATTTTCAATCGCTGGAGCATTCCGGCGTCCTGACTTGCGAACTTTATCCGCCGCATCAGCTCGCAAATAAGGGTGGGGTTGAGGGTGGTACCGGGTGAAGCCCGAGTATCGAGGGCTGGCATCAAGTTTCGATACACAGCGCACGCAGAGGCCAAAATCTGGATAAGGCGGGAAGAAAGGACTTGGCATTCCCGTCGCTGCCCCTGCTCCAGCTGCCGGCGCGAACAGGATAGTGATCGCGCCGATCACGAGTAGTTGGAACAATTTCATTAGCGACCTCCACCCATGGTACCAGATAGCAGAATGATATCTTGGCAACGACAAATATTGGGTTACCATCGATCATTCGGCAACAGTTGACATCAAGACCGACGGCGATCTCAGTGGGCTGGCGCAACGGTGGCTCCGATCGGGGCGACGGCAAAGTCCACGTCTAGCGACCCAGCCCTTGCGAACGTCAGCGTCGCCTTGAACGTTTTGCCCTGCTGGATCGGTTCCTTGAGATTCTCCAGCATCAGGTGAAACGAGTTGGGCTTCAGCTCGATTGTCTGTCCCGGCTTGATTTCGAGTCCCGAGGACAGCGGCCGCATTCGCATGATGCCGTTCTCCATCGTCATTTCGTGAACCTCGACCTTCCCGGCTACCGGGCTTGATGCACCGGTCAGTCGGTCGGGTTCGGTCCCTGTGTTCTTGATGGTCAAATAACCGGCGGCAACATCGGCGCTGCGAGGCGTCGCCGTTGACCACGGCTGATCGACCTCGATTGACTTGGCCTTGTATTCCTGAGTGCTGGCGACGGCAGCCGCCAATGCAGACATGGCAACAACAGCTACACTGAGGATCGCGTGTTTCTTCATGACTACCTCCGTTTGTTTTGGACTGGTGGATGTAGCCCCCCAACTAGGATGCAAATCGCGGGCTGTGGGATTCGTTTCGGTATTTGTGCCACTACCATTGCGCTTCAGCGGCAAACATTCACCCAGGTGCATATCTTCTTGAAATTCTCCCAATGGCATTGCTGTTCCATGCGGCAGACTTTGCCCTTCGAATCCTGGCTATCGGCCGATGCGGCGTAAACCGCGGAAGGTTCGAGCGCGCAGGTCAAACTTGCAACTGCAACAAGAAAGACAAGGGCGCGTATCATGTTTGTGGTCCTCTACTGAAGATTCGATATGAAGTACCGTGGGCTCAGCGGCAGGCCGATGCTGGCACGCCAAATGAGACTTTCCTTGTGGCATCGCGGAAACAGCCATTCGTCCAAGTACCGTAGATGACATCGGTGCCGTTGGTCAGAGTCCCGACGCCATTCGGCTTCCCGTTGCGGAACTCGCCCTCATAGCGAACCTTTTGCAAGATCAGCACGCCGTGGCCGTGGGGCTCTCCGTCTACCAAATCCCCCTCATAGCGACCCGTTGGCCATGCCTGGATGCCGTGGCCTACTTGGCGGCCTTCCCGCCATTCGCCCTCATCGGTCTCGAAAGGGAAGTTGTTTTTGAACCATTGCGCGGCGCCATGCCCATGGGCAAAGCCGTTCGCGCAGCTTCCGGCCCATCGGACGGTTTCGTCGGGCTGGGGATTAGGATTCCACACCCGGCATCCGAAGCCCAGGTCGGTACTCCAGTCGCCCGCGCGGGCCGGAGCGATGGCGGCGGCGCAAGCGACGGCAAGCGACATTGCGATGCGTATGATCATAGTGTTCATCATTGTCCTCCGACCACCCCTGATGCGGTTGAGTGCGGCAGCATCGGCACGACGACATCGTGAAGCAGCTTGTTCGGCGCGGCGATGAACTTGTCGCGGACAACGCCCTCCGTATCGATCACATAGGTGATCGGAACACCCTCCTGACGTCCGAAGCCATCCTCGCTGATGCCGGCCAATACAGCGACCGGATAGCTGAGCGCACCGGCCGCCTTGTGAACCTTTTTCATGTCACGCTCGAAGTCGATACTGATGCCCACGATCTCCAGGCCCTGATCGCGATAACGCCGATAAAATGCGTCAAACGTCGGCATTTCCTTGCGACACGGCGCGCACCAGGTCGCCCAGTAATTCACCAGCACCACCTTGCCGCGCAGTTTGGCAAGGTCGATCGTCTCGCCGCTGAGTGCCGTCAGCACTAGCGGCGGCGCCCTTTGGTTTATCGAGGGTGCCGGCTGATCGGGGTCGTCGGCTGCTGCCGCCGCGCAACTCGATACCAGCAGTAATGCAGCCTGAGCCAGGTTTACGAACCTCATCGAATCAACTCCACGACCGCTTAGAAATTGTAACTGGCGACAAGCCTGATCAAATAAGGCGCAACAAGTTGGCCTTCAGTGCCAGCATTGTTGGCGGCGTTGGCCCGGTAATACACCGGAAA
>JASHRR010000340.1 GCA_030037185.1 Xanthobacteraceae bacterium
CGGTCTTGAGCACATGAATGATCCCGCTCAAAATCCTTCGATTGTTCCGCGGTTTCTGGCCAGGTCGATTCATTGGAATGAGAGGCTCGATCTTCGCCCACCGCTCGTCATCTAACCAAAACAAGTTCGCTCGCATCGGCTGGTCCCCCGAATCGGACCAACCCATTGGATCTCAACAGGGTTAATGAGGTTTTAACGGAGCTGGGTATCTCCACGAAACGGAGCGGCGAGGCGCTATAGGTTGCAAGGGGGGCGGCGCAATCCGCTTTATGGCGGATAGGCCAACGCTTCGCGAGAGCTGAGGCCAGGCGGCTCTGGCATTGGGGGCTAGTCCGAGCGCTCGGCCGATGCGCCGGGGCCTTTGGGGCCAGGAGGGGTGTGCTGGTCCTGTAGGTCGCAGTCGGGGTAAGGGATTCGCTACGCAGTAGCTTTGGTTTTCCTTTTGGCCCCTGGTGACCTATTGGCTGCGGGCCCTGATGTTCGCATCACCGGAAGATCAATGCCGGAATAATTCACCGCCTCTACTGCCGAGACCATACGCGGTGTGCCGAACCGGTGAACGATCTGCTTGTGACGCTGCTTGGCATGCCCCGGCCGCGCCCCGTACCTTCGCCCCACGCCACCTCCGCCGTGGCCAGTAAGCGCATCTGATAAGTCTTCAGAGACACCCGCCGCTCGGAGCGCATCTTTGAAGCAATGGCGGAACGAGTGCATCGCTTTCCGGTCGCCTATCCCAAGCTTCTCCAGTGTCCTGCCGAACCGCTCTCCCCACGTCCCCAGCCCTCTTGCGGTCGAGACGGTGGGCAGCAGCCAGTCTGGATCACCCCGAACCTTTGCGGCCTCGACCACATCCAGGAACCCAAGCCTTGTCAATTCGGGATGCACAGGAACGGTACGCCATGAACTGGCGGTCTTCAGCGACTTGCCTTCCTGCTTATCCTCAGTGATTGAGAGCATGTAGCAGCCGGTGGCATCGTCCCTAGCCACGTCCTTCGCCCTCAGTTTTGCTAATTCGCCTTTACGGGCACCGGTGAAAAGCGCCAGTAGAGGCAGCCAGTAATCGGCTAGATTCGCTGTGCTGTTCGTGTCTGCTTCAACAAACACAGGCAATGCGAAGAACCTGCGCAACTCCTCAGGTTCGAATGGGCCGCCTTGGGGGTCGTCTTCTTCCAGTTTCATTTTCTCGAACGGGTTAGCCCACACGCCGTCTGTAATCATACCTTTGTCGCGTGCCCAGTTCAGTACAGCCTGCAACCCCCCGATGTACTTGTTGACTGATGCGTTGGTCATGCGGGGTTCGTCCGGGTGCTCGCGTCTCCACTCAATCAAGTCCGGCATCGTGATCTTCATATGTTCGCGCGTGGGTTTGCCGGGGAGTCCCTGTAGCGCCTCCCGAAAGCGACGTGCGTGGTCACGGGTGATGTGCCCTATGGGGAGGTTACCGTGAAATTGAATGAAGAGGGTGCACACACGCTCATATTGCCTCAGGGAGGAGTCGCTCCTCTCGCGCTCCATCTTCCATCCGACAAATGCGTTCATTAGGCCTGTGTCACCAGACAGCCAAGACTGACCACGTCTGGCCATAGGCTCTAAGTGAGATATAGGCGGGGTCTCGATGACTTCACCTTGTGTGCGTCTTTCCAGGGCCTCTAGGGCACGCACCTCGGCCTTCAAAATGGCCACGCCTAGCTTGCGGTATGAGACGCTGTCACGGTCGAGGTTGATTTGGAAGCGGTCAAGGCACTCCTCCAGGGCTTCACCCGCCTTGCTTACATCGCCACGGGACAACGCTTCCCGAATGATCGGCAGCAGGAACGCCACATTGCCGTTGCGTTTGGCCACCATGCGGTCCGATAGGCCGTATTGGGGTCGTTGGGCCGCCAGTGGGACAGGCGTCTCGTAGGGAATGCTCTCTTGATCAAGTTGCGCAGCCACACCCCGCACAAACTCATCGTCATCGGCCCCGCCGTCCAAGGTAAGCTCGTCATCACGGGTGAGGCTCTCCGCAAACCAGAACTCAGCAATCCGGTCTATTTCGGCCTGTGACAACGCTGTTCGCAGCGGCCTCTCGGCAATCAGCGCCTCGGCCTCACTGATCGTGCGGTCGAAGCTCACCAGAATGTCCACAGCTATCCGCCTTGCTTCTCGCTCTACCTTCGACCCGGTCGATTTCTGCAGCCAAGGCTGCCGTGCCTTAGATCTGCCGAGTAGCTGCGCGACGGCTTCTTCAAGTCTAGGTGGAACCTTCCGGCGGACTACGTAGACCCCGTGTTCGTTCTTTATTAGCCCCATGCCGACCCGTGCCATTGATACCACCTCTTGATACTACAAGAGGCAAGCGAAGTCGCCAATAACTGCGCACTTCCTGTTAAATCGAGCTTTCCTGCGGATACCACGCATCCTCAACAAGGACGGCAGCTTCCAGCGCACGGCGCGCTTTCGTGGTCCCGACCTCGAAAGCGCGACGCCCGCCAGCTGATCGGCGTAACGGCGCGGCTCAACAACGCGCTGCGCCGGCTCCATCCTCGGCACCGACACCTTCCTCCACAACATCACACAGGCCGACATCACCAAGGTGCGCAATGAGCGGCGCGTGATGACGACGACGCGTGGGGCCGGCAGGGATGTCCACGGCCGCTCGCTGCAAAAGCTGGTGTCACATTCGACCGTGAACCGCACGCTGCAGACGTTCCGGGCCGCGCTCTACTATGTACGCGACAAGCACGAGGCTTTCCTCAAGCCGAATCTCAAGTTCGACATCACCAAGGCGGAGGCGACCATGCGCGAGGCGAGTGAGGCCGAGGAGGCCGCTTGTCGTCGATGCGCTGCGGGAGGACTACCACGACATCTTTGCGTTCGCGTTGCTCTCCGGCATCCGCGAGACCGGCCTGTGCACGCTGGAACGAAGCAAGGTCGACCTCCACAACGGCGAGGTGACGTTTCAGAGCGAGCGCCACCGCGACGACCCGCCGGGCTTCGTCCGCTGGGAAACCCAGGCGTTGGGGCCGCTTGAGGTCGCGCTGCTGGCCGAGATCATGGCGGCGCGGCATCATCCCAAATACGTTTTCACCTACGTGGCGCAGGGCAAGAAGGGTGGCAAGCGCGGCACCGGTAACGACGGTGTCTTCGAGAAGGGCAAGCGCTACCCGATCACGCTCGAAGCGCTGACGACCCGCTGGCAGCGGGATCGCGCCAAGGCGGCGAAGGTGCTGCCGTTGGTTGCCACGATCCGCTGGCATGACCTGCGTCACACCTTCGCGTCGCGGCTCCTGCGCAAGACCCGCAACCCGGCCTGGGTCCAGAAGGCGATGGGCCACGCCGACATCAAGACGACCATGCGCCACTACGCCCATGTGCTGAACGACGACGTCCGGGCAGCCAAGGCCGAGATGCAAGGGGATCAGGCGGCGTCCACCAACTTTGCAAAAGTTGCAAGGAAAGTTGCAAGGTCGCTTGAATCTGAAATTGGTTGGTTAGGCTATGTCTTTGATTTTACTTGGCTCCCCGGGCCGGATTCGAACCAGCGACCAACCGGTTAACAGCCGGTTGCTCTACCACTGAGCTACCGGGGAACGGCGCCAGAAGTGAACCCCGCGTATAACAAAGCGGCCCAGCTTTGCCTAGTTTAATCTGGCCCAGATCGCGACAAGGCTGACCAGGCGCCAACGCCACCTTCAGGCGTTGCGGCGAGTTCGATCCAGCGACGTATCGAGCTACCGACAATTCCGATTGCCGGTTTGGCAAACGCGGAGGAACAACGCCAATTGCTCGCTGGCCTCGGGCGTTCCACGTCGCGTGGTCGAATGGATACCCTATATATCCAACAAATCTTCGATCTGGATTTATTGTCGCCGGCAGGGGATAGTGCCAAGTTGGTCAGGCGCCCATGTGCCCGCAAGGCGACGCTCGGCAGCTGAATGTTCGGCCGCGATTTTCAATCTCCAGGCGGGTGGAAGCTTGTGCGCCGTCGGACCGCGAATACTGTCGAATCGCCTTTACTGTCGCGGCGGTCTCGCAGAAGAGCGGCCAGGACGAGAGGGCGCACTCCAGTCGAGGCGTCCCCTTTGCCGTGCGAATCGTTGCAGTTAGCTAAGAGACAAAGAATTTCGCAAGAAGCGCCCCGCGCAAGGTCCCAACGGCTACATAGGGGCGCGGAGACTTCACGTCGATGTCAACCAAGCGCAATAGGGTGCCCGAACTGCAGCGGCAGCTGTTGATGGCGGGTATCAAATATCACAACTGCAGATTAAAATTCGCCAAAGGCTCGGCCGAAACACTGGCGACGACTTACGCGGCTCTCCTCAGCCTCCAACGCAAGAAGCTGATCGAACCCGAAAAGCCAGCCGATCCGCAAATGATGTGTTGGAAGGTCACGAAGGCCGGCAAAGCCGCGGTCGCAGAAAAACCCAGCCGACGCTAAGCGGGTTGGCCGGCGCTGCCCGTTCCCTCACCAGAGCCCCGGTCGCCTCTCTCTCTCTCTCGTCAAACAAACTGCCATCAGAAGAAAAAGTCGCGCTGGTGGGCTTTCCGTTGAGCCTTTCCGTGTCTTCGGAAACGCACCTCTTCAGCGTCGTCGGCGCAGAATTCATTGCAGAAGAACTCGCCACTTGGTGCGCGCCACGGCTGTAGCTCTCCGTTTACGATGGGCAGATGCTTTCCGCAAAATGCGCAGCGTGACGCCGCGGAGGTCTCATTGAGACATTCGTTCATTTGTTGTCCTCTGCCCCCGACTAAGAACGCCATTCCGTTCCGTTGGTTGCATACCAGAGTCCCTTACTCCTGACAGTTGCCAAAATGACACACATTTGAAATGAACACAGCCGCCAACGCCACGGGTCTGACTTTACCGTTAGCGACTTATGAGATTGAAAGGTATAACGAATTATCTAGCCGGTGCGGTCCGAATCTGTCACTTACATAGGATACGAATGAAGAAAGAACAACAAATATTGCTGCCACAATTGGAATGAGAAAATGTTATTGAGCAAAGTTGGGAGCTTGGCAGGGCGGCCCCCTCTCTGGATGGCGGGGTGAGGCGGGTGGGTCAGGAAATAGAAAACGAAGTGGTCTCGTTCCTTCAAGATCTGTCGACCGCTACGTTGCGGCGCAATTTGCGACCAAACGTTGTAACTGTTGTTCATGCAGGGGCTGCTGCCGAGATCTGGCGAGAGCGGTGGAGGAGGCGATCTGTCTGAGGGCGGGAAATCATTCCGCAACCCTTCGAGGGGACGCAAATTTGCCAGCGCTCCGCACCTGCTTTCTCCCCCTCGATTTTGAAGTCGTCTCCCGGAGCAGGTGTTAGGTCGCGTGAAGAGGCACTCGCATCGGCGTGAACTCTTGCGTTCTGACGTCTGGCTGAGCAACAGCGTTTCTTTCGCACTATCGCCGCCGCGTCGCAATCAACCTGTTGGCCGGAATGTTGCGCTCCTTTGCCACCTTCTCGATAGCGTCGCGTTCGTCATTCGCCACGACGATGCCGAGCCATATGGCTTTGTGGGCCTGGCGATACACGTCCCACGACGACGGCGCTGACGCCTGCGGATCAGGTGATTGCTTCGCCATGCTTCCAGAGCCTTGCGTCGTGCGCGGGCACCCCGCCGCTGGTCGCTCTGCGCTGGCATCGCATGAGCAATCAATGACCTCGGACGAGTTGTCGGCCACGGATAACAGTTGCTGCGGCGGCGGTGTTCCGGTTCGCGCGGTGTATGACGTGCATTTGTGACGCCGAAGCCGGCTTCGGCACCGCGGTGATCGAGATGGTGAGCGGCTGACGCCCAGGCGGCTCAGTCGCGATAGCCGGCCATCAAGTGATCGCTTGGCACTCACATGCTTGTAGAGCTATCCCATACCGGTGGTACCGAAGCACCCTCAACAGGTTGGTGTGATCGACATCGTAGTTCGGTGGCTGCATGTTCGAGCGAAGCGATGCGTTGCAGGTTCCAAGGGAACTATCGGTCAGGTATCCGACATTGATCGTGGGCCGTCTTTAAATTAGTGAGACATGCCCGACCCTCGACGACGACGTTTCCTCATTAGCGGTGTTTCAGAAGCCTCGCGCCCCATCTCTAGATTCTGTCTTTAAGATCCGCATAGCGGCCCATTTGTCCTCGAGCGCCTCGACGCGGTCGACGAGATCCAGGACGGCGAACCTCCAAACGCCCTCGTCGATTTCGTGGTCGATGCCGTGCTCGAGGCAGGCCCGGCGCACGATGCGGGCGTGAATGAAGACGTGAAGCAGAAAGTCCTCGAACGGACGGGCCGTGTTTGCAGTCAGAGGGGATTCGTGACTACGTGAAGGTGCAGTCATTGGGATGTCTCCACATCTCGACGCTCAGGCCCGTGGAAGTCACATTTCCTTCGCGGGCTGCCCGCCAGGGCGATTCGCCAAAGACGATGCCTTCTGGAAAGAAGAAACGCTAGTAGGCGGGGAATTGGATACGTATCTGTGCACAACGGCGCGGGAGGCTCCGGCTCA
>JASHRR010000341.1 GCA_030037185.1 Xanthobacteraceae bacterium
AAGAAAGCTGGCAACATCACGGCAGTTTGCCGCTTGGTATCGTGGAACAGGACAATTCCGCCTTGGGCCGCTCGCAGCCGATCAAGCACCTCGTCAAGCTCGCGGTTCGGCGACATCGGCCTCCAATCGCCTGCCCACAGGTCGGCGCCGAATACCACGATCTGTCGGGCTGCCAGGCGGTCCAGCAGGTATGGCGTCGAAGCAAAGCCGGGGAAGCGGAAGAAGGGTGTTTGCGGCTGTTTGGTCCCATGGCCGTAGAGCACCGTATCGACAGCCGCAAAGCCGCGGTCGATTTCCGCCTCGGCGGCTTGCGGATTCATCCGATCGAGCAGCGGATGCCGAAAGCTGTGGTAGGCAACAGTATGGCCCTCGAGAAGCTCGCGCCTTGCCAGCTCCGGATGCTCCAGCGCATTTCGGCCAACGAGGAAGAACGTCGCGCGCACGCATTCCCGCCTCAGCGCATCGAGCACCGCGGAGGTCGTGCCGGGCCACGGGCCGTCGTCGAAGGTCAGCACCACCTCTTTGTCGGCGAGCGGCAGGGTTGCAGGAAACTGCTTGCGGCCGACGCGCGGCGCTGTTGCGGCATCGACAGCGATGACCCGCGAGGTCGACAGGGCGTCCGGGTTGCCGGGACAGGGCTGTGGCGCCGTTTGAGCCACCGCTGGTCGGGCAGCAAGCACGAGCGCTAGCAAAGCGGGCTTCAGGACGGACATCGTTTGTGCATGGCGACGGAGCGAACGCGAGCGGGGACGATTTGCCGCACGACACGACAACGCCGCCGCGACGACTGAGGGCGCTTGGTCCGTCTATGGCTTACCGGGGAGAAAAGCAAATGCCCGCGTCGCCGCAGCTTCCTTAAAAAACCGCGCTAGGCCCGCATATCGGGCGGAGTAGCGGAGCTGTCCTGTGGTCGGCGTCCCGGTCAATCGTCCAAAAATCAATCGGCGAAACTTGCGGGCCAGCCCCCAGCGACTAATATGAATTGCAATCTTGCCATCGAGGCGCTGGCTGCAGTTTTTCACGACGACGTTTCCGGCGACGATTCGGACCGGAATGGGTTGCGGCAAGCAAAACCACGAGATTTTTGCAATCCAGCAGATATCCGCAGTGCGCCTGACCGGGAGGTTATTGATTCGATAGTGCCGACACTCCGCGGGACATGGCGAGCGGCGCGACGCCGGTCCGGGCGACCGATTTCCGCACCGGACGGGCGGATTGGCGGTCGCGCGGTGCCGAGGTGGCAACCCGCAATGCGGCTGACTTTGCCGGTTGTGAGCTGGAGGTGATCAATCCGTGGCTCTGATCCCCAATAGCTGGACGGGTTTCGACTTCGGTCTCGGCGAGGATCTCGACCGGCTCCGCCAATCCGTTGCTGCATTCGCGCGCGACCGCATAGCGCCGCGCGCCGCCGAGATCGACCGCAGCAATACGTTTCCGCGTGACCTGTGGCCGCAAATGGGTGAGCTCGGGCTGCTCGGCATCACCGTCGAGGAGGAGTGGGGCGGCACCGGCATGGGCTACCTCGCCCATTGCGTCGCCATGGAGGAAGTGTCGCGTGCCTCCGCATCGGTCGGGCTGTCCTACGGTGCCCATTCGAACCTGTGCGTCAACCAGATCAGGCGTAACGGCACGGCACAGCAAAAATCGCGCTACCTGCCCAGGCTGATCTCCGGCGCCGATGTCGGCGCGCTCGCCATGTCCGAGCCGGAGGCGGGGTCCGACGTGGTCTCGATGCGCACCCGCGCAAAACGCAAGGGCGACCGCTACATTCTCGACGGTTCCAAGATGTGGATCACCAATGGCCCGGTCGCCGATACGCTCGTCGTCTACGCCAAGACCGACCGTGATGCCGGCGCGCGGGGCATCACGGCCTTCATTGTCGAGAAAGGATTTGCGGGATTTGCGCCAGCCCAGAAGCTTGATAAGCTCGGCATGCGCGGCTCCGACACGTGCGAACTCGTGTTCACCGATTGCGAGGTGCCGGCCGAGAACGTGCTGGGAGCGGTCGGCAACGGTGTCAACGTCCTGATGTCCGGGCTCGACTACGAGCGCCTGGTGCTCGCGGGCGGCCCGCTGGGCATCATGCAGGCGTGCCTCGATCTCGTCATCCCTTACGTGCATGAACGCCAGCAATTCGGCCGGCCAATCGGACAGTTTCAGCTGATTCAAGCCAAGCTCGCCGACATGTATGTGGCCGCCAACGCCGCCAAGGCCTATGTCTACGCCGTCGCCCGCGCCTGCGATGACGGCCGTGTCACCCGCGAGGACGCCGCCGGCGCCATTCTCTATGCCGCCGAGCGGGCGACGTGGATGGCGCTGGAGACCATTCAGTGTCTCGGCGGCAACGGCTACATCAACGAATTTCCGGCCGGCCGCCTGCTGCGCGATGCCAAGCTCTACGAGATCGGCGCCGGCACCAGCGAGATCCGCCGCATGCTGATCGGACGGGAGATTTATGAGAAGACGCGGTGACGGGGCGCAGCACATGAAAATGGTTTGAAGATTTTTGTCGCCGGTCCTGGCGTCGTCACATCGCTCTGTCGGCTTTGCGGCATCAATATCCGGCCGCTGATTGGAGCGCATTTGCGGCCTGTGATTAATACTGCGGTCTCGGTAGCGATGAGGTCTAACGGCATTCGGGTTTACCGGGGTTCGCACGCGCCCCCTCCCGGACGCGGGTGAAGGCGAGCAGGGGCATGCGCCAAAACGTCGCCCAAGGTACAGGCAAAATTAACCACGACGGCAGATGGTGGCGGCCCGAACCATCATAGCGGGCGCTGCTTCACCATTTGTTTTCGACGTCTCCGCCAAGCTGGGCCCGCGCAAAACGCCCAAGGACTTGCCGGACAGCGAGCATGAGCGAACCTTTACAGCGATTGGTCTTCCTGAAGGACTTGCGTCAGCCCTTTTTCCTCAAGGAATTGCCCGCGAGCGTTGCGCACGAGCCGCCGATCGATTTGCGACACTTGGCGCGCATGTCGCTTGGCAGGCGGCAGCTCGAATGCGAGGTCCTGGAATTGTTCGATCGCCAGGCGGAAATGCTCCTTCGCTGCGTGCAGGAAGCGGGGCCGGTGAGGGTCGCAAGCGTCGCGCAAATGCTCGCCGGATCGGCGCGGGGGATTGGCGCGTGGCGGGTGGCGGAAGCCGCCGAGGCCTTGCAAAGAGCCGTCATGGAGAATCGTAAGCTCGCCTCGACATTTCAGGTGCTGGAGTGTGCGGTCGGCGACGCCCGGCTTGCCATTTGCGCGATGCTGCGCATCCACTCTGGGCCTGATCACGCATGACAGTCGCAACGAAGCCGGCACGTTTGTCTTGCGCACTCCGACGCCCGCCTTGCACAGGGGGGTTACCATAAGCGCACGCGCGCTCTGGCGCCCCACACGTTGACCATATATAGGAGTGCGCTCGGCTGATCCGGGCAATCTCTCCGGTTCGGGCCAAATCGGGCCATATGGTCAAAATTCGCGCATGGTCAAAATCACTTTCACCGACAACACCGGCAGTTCGCGGACGATCGATGCGGAGCCTGGATCGACCGTGATGGAGACGGCGATCAAGCACGGAGTGCCGGGGATTGAGGCTGAATGTGGCGGCGCCTGTGCGTGCGCGACCTGCCACATCTATGTCGATGAGGCGTGGCGTGAGACGGTTGGTCCGCCGTCCCCGATGGAAGAGGACATGCTCGATTTCGGCTACGATGTGCGGGCGAATTCGCGCTTGTCGTGCCAGATCAAAGTGACCGAGGCGCTCGACGGCCTCGTGGTCGCGACGCCGGAGCGTCAAGCCTGACTCCCACGGACTGGACGGCAATTGGTGCCGGTGCTTGTGGAGCTGGACCCGCGAGCTGGACCCGCGACCTGGACACCTCAACCATGAAGGCGCAGGATCACCGCATCGGGACCGGCGGGTACCCGATGCCTGTGTCTCCGAGGGGAGCGAACATGACCAAATCCAGACATGGCCGGGGGCCGCAGTCCGTCCCGCGCGTGGCCGGCAACGGCCTGATCGATCGCCGTGCGCTGCTGTCGCAAGGCGCTGCAATCGCCGGCGCGGCGGGTGTTGGCGCAGTCGGTGCCGCCACCGGCGCGGCTGCCGAACCGCTTACCAATGATCCATGGAGCCTTGCGCCCGGCACTCCGATTCCGCCCTACGGCCAGCCGTCGCGGTTCGAAGACAAAACCGTGCGCACGCTGACCAATCCGAAGCTCGAGCCGCGCGGCAGCGCGGCGCGCACGCCGCATCATCTGCTCAACGGCACGATCACGCCGAACGGCCTGCACTTCGTCATTGCGCGCGGCGGCTTTCCGGACATCGATCCGCACAAGCACAAGCTTGTGATCCATGGCCGCGTCAGGCAGCCGATGACGTTCACGGTTGAAGCTCTGCTGCGCTATCCGATGACATCGCGCGTAACCTTCCTCGAGTGCGGCGGCAACAGCGCGCCGCTCTATTCCAAGGACCCGATCCAGGCCAACCTCCAGGCCCTGCACGGCCTTCTCTCCTGCGCGGAATGGACCGGCGTCAGGCTCTCGATCTTGTTCGAGGAAGCCGGCATCGATCCCGACTGCAAGTGGTTTGTGGCGGAAGGCGCCGACGCACCGACCATGAACCGCAGCATCCCGGTCAGCAAAGCCATGGATGACGCGATGATCGCGCTCTACCAGAACGGCGAACGCCTCAATCCGTCGAACGGCTACCCGATGCGCCTGCTGCTGCCCGGTTATGAGGGCAACATGAACGTGAAGTGGTTGCGCCGGATCAAGGCCGTGGACGGCCCGATCATGGCGCAGAACGAAACCATGGGCTACACGATCCTGCTGCCGAGCGGAAAGGCATGGCAGTTCTTCTACCCGCAGGAGGTCAAATCTTTCATCTCGCATCCGTCGCCCGGGATGACCCTGGAGGGCGCCGGCTTCTACGAGATTTCGGGCCTTGCATGGTCGGGCAACGGCCGCATCAGCAAAGTCGAAGTGTCCGCCGACGGTGGCAAGAGCTGGGCGCTGGCCGCCCTACAGGCGCCGGTGCTGAGCAAGGCGCTGACGCGCTTCCGCATGCCGTGGGATTGGGACGGCACACCGGCGGTGCTGCTCAGCCGGGCGACCGACGAGGCCGGCAATGTGCAGCCGAGCCGCGCCGCCTTCCTGGCCGAGCGCGGCCAGCCGAGGACGTCCCCGCCCGTTACGGCATTCCCAATGGAGCACTGCAATGTGATCTCCAGCTGGGGCGTGGGCGCCAAGGGGGAGGTGACCAATGTCTATGTTTGAGGCATCGACCTGCGCCCGCGCCGCCATCGCGGTCGCGTTTGCGCTTCACGCGGGCGCCGCCGCGGCCGCGGACACCCCTCGCCTCGGGCAGCCGATCTCGCCGGCGGATGCCGCTCAATGGGACATCAGCATCGGGCCGGACGGTGCTGGCCTGCCGGCGGGGAGCGGAACGCCGGCCCAGGGCGCCGTTGTCTATGCCCAAAAATGTGCCGCGTGCCACGGCGACAAGGGCGAAGGCCGGACCAACAATCGCCTGGTCGGCGGCCAGATCACGGGCGGCGGGCCGGTCGTCAAGACCGTGGGCAGCTACTGGCCCTATGCCACCACTTTGTTCGACTTCACGCGCCGCGCCATGCCGTGGACCGCACCGAAATCGCTCAGCGACAATGAGGTCTATGCGGTGACGGCGTATATTCTGCGGCTCAACGGCATCATCGGCGACAACGACGTGATCGACGCCAAGACGCTTGCGCAGGTGAAAATGCCCAACCGGGACGGCTTCATTCCGCTGTTCCCGGGCAAGCATTAAGATTCAGACGCCCGCAATGAGCCGTCGTGCGGACGCCGTAGGCGTCGTATCCCACGCCGAACTGCGCCCCCAGCAGCGCTTGAATGACGAGATGGCTCGGGTGGCGAATGAAGCTGTAAATACTGGTGGTGACGAGGCTGTGACCCGCGCTCGAGCGCCACCAGCCCGCTGGACCGGTTGCCGAGCCGGTAGACGGGCCAAATCCGCAGCGCGCCGCCCACCGCGAACAGAATGACTCCAAGCCAGCGAACGGTATCGCCATTGAGATAAGCGGACGCCCCACCACCCGCAAAAATCGCAATCACCCGGCGATTGGCTCGATCCTCGCGCATGCCGATAGTCGAGTTTCCGCCGGCCAACAACGCGGCCACCGACGGCGAGACCAAGAAAGACGCCGCAGTCGAAAAGATGATCGCAGAGCGCGCGGCCGTCGCCAGCACATCAGCCATCGCTCCTCCATCTGGATCACGCCATCCCGCCGCCCCCTCTCCCGGCTCGCGGGAGAGGGCCTTCCGGCAGCTCCCTGCGACTGAGCGGCATTTCCCGCAAGCCGGGAGAGAAGCGCCGCATGCGCTTGCCCTGGGCGCCGGGAGGCCAACAGCAAAATTTTGGCGACTGCATTTCTCGAAAGCCTCGGCGCTTCATGGACCATGCCTTTGCGGCTTGCATGGCTGCCCTCCCGAAATCGGCAGGCCGCGAAAGCCGGAATTGCGCCGCAATCCGCACGCACCAATCATTCCCCGGCTGGCGATCTGATGGCCCATTGATGCCGGCCAGCCGTCACGCTTGCATTTTCCGGTCAAAAGCGCTCTTTGCCGGGCGGCAAGGCGAAGATGAGCCAGCCATGACCCGCGTCCACGGACTTAAAGCCTAGGACATCGCGGAGAAATGCGCGGTCGGCCTCGGCGTTTTTGGAGTAGACGATGACGTGCGCACCGGAGATCATTGCTCCTCCTGGGAAAGCCCAGGACTCCGCGCCGCATGTTGCGCGGGGCCCTGGAAAACCGATGATAGACGAAAT
>JASHRR010000342.1 GCA_030037185.1 Xanthobacteraceae bacterium
TGGTGGCTCGGCGATCCCGCCGTGCGCGTCGCGATGCGCGACCGGCTCGGCGCCATGGTGGTTGCCTCTGCCTATACGGGCGAGGGGCCGAGCGAAAGCCTCGGCGACGGCGTGCGCGGCAGCGAGCTTGGACCAGTGCGGCGCCAGCGCATCCTTCAATCGATTGAGGAACGCGGGATCGACATCGTTTTGCAAGAAGCCGTGCGGCTCTCCACCATGCCGGTATGGCGCAACGGCAAACTCGAGCCGCGGCCATTCATCCTGCGGGTCTTTCTCACCCGCCACGGCGAGAGCTTCGCCGTCATGCCTGGCGGCTTCGTGCGCATCGGCGCCCCCGACGACGTCCACGCCATCAGCCTGCAGCGCGGCGCGCTGACGGCGGATGCCTGGATCCCTTCCAAAACTCTGTTTGCCGAGACGACCTTGCTGCCGAGCCCCGATCGCATCCAGATCCAGCGCGCGTCCGGCACTCTGCCGAGCCGGGCCGCCGACAACTTGTTCTGGCTCGGCCGCTATTTGGAACGCACAGAGGCGACGCTGCGTCTCGTCCGGGCTCTGTTGGCGCGGATCTCGGAAACCGACCGGTCGGAGCAGGATGTCGAGCCAATCATCTCGCTGCTGCGTTCGTGGAGTGCCTCGCCAAGCGACCTCGCGATATCGCGACCCGCAGCGGTCGCGCGAGCGGCGTTGCAGCGCAGCGACCTCGCGGCCTCGGTGCCGGCGCTCGCCAGGTCGGTGCGGTCGGCCGGTTCGGTCATCCGCGACCGCCTGTCGCCCGACACCTGGCGAGCCTTGACGCGGCTCACCTCGACCTGCGGTGCGCCGCTTCGCGGCTCTTCCGATTTCGCGGCCGCCATGGCGGAGCGGGTGGAAGCCGCGCTGCGCATCATCGCGTCGTTCTCGGGGCTGGCTCAGGAAAACATGACGCGGCTGGGCGGCTGGCGATTTCTCGATCTCGGCCGCCGCATCGAGCGCGCCATCGTGACGTGCCGGTTCGCCCGCCAGTTCGGCCCGCGCCCCGACCGCGGCCTCGATACCCTGCTGGAGCTTTGCGACAGCCGCATCACTTATCGGCAGCGCTACGTGATGGTGGCAGCGCGCGCGCCGGTGATCGACCTCACCGTACTCGATCCGGCCAATCCCCGCTCCGTGGCGTTCCAGTTCGACCAGATCGAAAACCATCTCGCCGCGATGCCGCACATGCGACCCGACGGCCGGCTGTCGCTGCCGCGCCACATTTCGATGGCGACTGCTGCCAGACTGCGCACGGTCGCGGCCGCCCAGGTCGACGACCGTCTGATTCTTTCGATTGAAAGCGCGCTGCTGCATCTGTCGGAGGCGATCTCGAGCACCTTTCTCGGGCGCAACGAGCCGATCGACGCGCGCGAGGACCTGCCGTCGTGATCTACGACCAAAAAAGCAGCGACGATGCCTCGTCATTCATGCCGTTCGAGGAGTCCCTCCACACCCATTACGAGGCCTCGGATGTTGTAACAGGCTCTGACCTGCGAGAGCCGAGGAGAGGGGTGGGGAAGCCGCAGCCCCTTCCTTCGGGAAGGGAGGCCTCACAATCGATAAAGCTCTCCATATTTGCCGCGCAGATAGGCGACATAGGGCCCGATCGTCATCGGCTCGCCGGTGGATCGGGCAACGAGTTCACTCGGTTCAAACTTGCGCCCGTGGCGGTAGATATTGGCGACGAGCCAGTTGTGCAGCGTGGCGAACTCGCCGCGCCCGATCTCGCGCGTGATCTGCGGGTGCGCGTTGAGGGCGGCCGCATAGAACTGGGCGGCAAGAATATTGCCGATCGTGTAGCCTTGGAAGCTGCCGCCAATGCCGCCCGAAAACCAGTGGACATCCTGCAGGCAGCCGTTGCGGTCGTCGTTCGGCGCGACGCCGAGGTCGCACGCCATGCGGGCGCGCCATGCGTCGGGGAGGTCCTTCACGGCCAGACGGCCCTCGAGCAGCTCGAGCTCCAGGTCAAACCGCATCATCACGTGGAGATTGTAGGTGACCTCGTCGGCGTCAGTGCGTATCAGCGAGCGCTGCACCTTGTTGATAGCGCGATAGAACGCCTCGAGCGGGAGCGCCGCGAACGGATGCGCAAACGCGGCCCGCAGCTGCGGATAGAAGTACTCCCAGAATGCGCGCCCGCGCGCCACCAGGTTCTCCCACAGGCGCGATTGGCTTTCATGGACGCCGGCTGAAGTTCCGGAGCCCAGCGGGGTGCCGGCGAGCGCGGCGGCAACGCCTTGCTCATACATGGCGTGGCCGCATTCGTGGATCGTCGAGAACAGCGCCTGGCCAATGTCCGCTTCGTCGACCCGGGTGGTGATGCGCACGTCACCGGCCGAGAATTTGGAGCAGAACGGGTGATGGGTCTTGTCGAGGCGGCCGCGTTCGAAGTCGTATCCGAGCCGCTTGGCCACCATGACGTTGAAATCGAGTTGCCTGCGCTCCGCGAAAGCGCCGCGCAGGCAGGCGTCGTCGGCTGCCGGCTGATCGCACATGGCGCGGACGATGGGAACAAGCTCGCGGCGCAGGGCCGCGAACAGCTCCTGCACCGACGCGGTCGTCATGCCGGGATCGTAGTCGTCGATCATCGGATCGGTCACGCGCCGGTAGGGGGCGAAATAACCGGCGTATTGGCGGCTCAGCTCGACGTTCCGCTCGAGATAAGGCCGCATGACCGCGAAATCATTCGCCGGCCGCGCCTTGATCCAGGCCGCAAACGAGGCCGAGCTGTGCGCGCTCGCCCGCTCCACGTATTCGCTCGGCAGGCGGATCGCTTTCTCGAAGTCGCGCCGCGCCACCCGAATGAGGCTCGCCTCATCGCAGTCATGGGAGAGCTTCCCGCCGTGGGGCTCAAGCGCATCGAGCAGCCGGCCAAGCGCCGGTTCCGTCGATTTCTCGTGCGCGAGCTTGCTCAACAGCGCACTCTGGCGTCCGCGCGCGATGGCGCCGCCAGGCGGCATGTGGGTGGCCTGATCCCAACTCAGCACGGCGCCGGCGAAATTGAGATCGCTGATCTCCAGGAGCCGGCGCTTAAGCTCGCAGAGCAGGGTTTCGGTTGATTGGAGACCACGCGCGCGCTTCGCCGGCTTGTTCGAATTGGCCATGCGTTTGATGGTCTTGGTTTGGTGTCGCTTGAGCCTTATGGCTTGGTGTTTCGTGGTCCTGGTCATCGGCGTTGAGTCGTCAAGGTTTTCGCGACGGAGCGTAGGACAGGCTGCGCGCAAGCAGAACCTGTCGGCGGTTCCGCCGCGGAAAAGGTGGCTTCGCTCGCGCTCGACCCATCCTACGGGTATCTGCACCTGCTGCATTGAAAATCCGAGGCCGGAAAGTACAATTCTGCGGCACGGAGGACGCCATGTTCCTTAGGAATTTCTGGTACGTCGCCGCAGATGACCGCGAGGTTGCGCGCAAGCCGTTTGGGCGGATGATCCTCGGCGAGCCGATTGTGTTTTTCCGCAAGGAGGATGGCACGCCCGTCGCGCTCGAGGACCGCTGTGTCCATCGCCATCTGCCGCTTTCCATGGGCAAGGTCGTGGGCGATCATCTGCAATGTCATTACCACGGCCTGCGATACGACTGCACCGGCCAATGCGTCAAGGTGCCCGGTCAGAACGCCATTCCCCCGTCGGCGCGGATCAAGGCCTATCCGGTCGTCGAACGCTATCGCTGGCTGTGGATATGGATGGGCGATCCGGCGCGCGCCGATCCAGACCAGATCACGGATTTTCATTGGCTCGACGACCCCCACTGGGGCGCTAAGGGCAGCTATCTGCACGTCAAGGCCAACTGGCAGCTGATCGTCGACAATCTGCTCGATTTGACGCATCTCGCTTTCGTACACGAATCCACCATCGGCAATGCGGCGCTTGTCGAGAACGCCTCCGTCAAGGTGACGCGCGCGCCGAATAACGTCGTGGTGACCCGCTGGATCATCGACGCGCCAGCGCCGCCGACCTTCGTGAGGGCCGGCGGCTTCACGACGCCTATCGACCGCTGGCAGATCATCGATTTCGTACCCCCGGCCTTCCTGCGACTCGATGTCGGCTGCACGCCGACCGGAACCGGCGCCCCACAGGGCAGACGCGTCGGCGGCATCAACATGCGCAACCTCAACGCGATCACGCCAGAGACCGAGACCACCAGCCACTATTTCTGGGGTCAGGCGCACGACTGGGATGTCGGCAATAAGGCGCTCACCGATATGCTGGTCGATCAGATTACAACGGCGTTTCTGGAGGATGTGGTGGTGTTCGAGGCGCAGCAGCGCAACATGGCGACCCTGCCGAACGCCCCACAGATCGACATCAACGCCGATACTGCCCTGATTCAGGCGCGCCGCATTCTGGAGCGCATCCACGAGCAGGAGCTTGCGGCACCCGCTTGCGGCCCTCCGGCGGGGAGCGCGGGCGTCCCGCCCGCTCTTTATTCCGAACAAGATACGGGCGGGATGTCCGCGCCCCCAGGGTAGGGAGGCGGCAGCGGAATGATAGCGGCCGCCCTCTTGTGGTTGCGACCGTCGCCACTCATTTGAGGGGTCGTGCGCTCCGGAGAATGCAGATGGCAAATGAACATGCGGGCGTCAATGCCCAGGCATCCGATCGATCGGTGCTCGACCACATCCGTGAACTGGTGGCCGAGGAGCAGCGCCTCTATCAGAATCTTGCGCCGACGGATGCCGATCAAGAGCGGCTGGCGAAAATCAAGGTCGAGCTTGATCAATACTGGGCTCTGCTGCGCCAGCGCCGCGCCCTTGAGGAATTCGGCCGCGATCCTGCAGATGCAGACCTGCGGCCATCTCAGATCGTCGAGAAGTACGAAGGCTGAAAGCCCATTCTTAGCGTGATTGGGGTCACGCGCTTGTCTGAGGCGCCGCAAAAAAAAGACGTGGATGGCCGCGCCAAGCCGACGAGCACCGGCATATGGCAAGACAGCCGAACCGATTTCAATGAAACGGTGCTTTGCCGCAAGCCGGCGACGCCGGACGCTACGCTACTTCTTCTTGAAATAGCGGATGTCGGGTGGCGGCTGGTCTTTGCGGGTCGGCATCAGGACCCCGTCGGGGCTTAGGAAATAGGGATCATTGCCAATCTTGACCATGGCGTTGTCGGCCGCGCAGGCCTCCTCGAACCAGACCGGTTTGGAGTTGGAATTGCGTTTGTAGGTCCAGTGCTTGGTCCACGGCTGCGTCAATGCATGATCGTAGGACGTGATGTCATCGTGCAGCAGATCCTTGTCGGCCTTGTCGAGATAGATGCGCTCCTTGATGATGGCCTGATTGTCCTCGTGGAAAGGAATGCCCTGGGCGTCGTAGGTATGGGGCGCCCTGATAAAGCGGGTCTCGACCTCAAGCACGTCATACTTGCCGTCGCCGTCCTCATCGAGCCACTTGCCGACCGAGTAGCCCGCAAACGTCGGCAGCGTCGTCTCCGGATCGGGCCAAGCGCGTCCGTCCGTGTAGACGCGCCGGTAGGAGTCGTTGACGTGGCTGATGAGGATGTAGGTGGTGTCGGGGGTCACGACCACTTCCAGAGGATCGTAAGCATTCATCATCATCGGCATGCCTTGGGGCAGGCAATACCATGACGGGACATTCCCCGGTCCGCCGTTCGCCATGTCGGCCAGATTGGCCGCGAAGACCTTCTGGTATTCGGGAGTCAGCGGTGGCTTCTCCTCGCCGACTGTCCACCGCGGCACAAAATTGCGCTCCCATTGACCTCGCAGATCCGGATAGTTGTCGGAACTCCTGGCCTCATCTGCAGCAGCACCTGCAATCGGGAAGCACAGCGCTGCCAGGAGCGCCACCAGCGCGACACCGAAGGTGAATCTGCTCGCTGACGTCCGTGCCATAGCTCTGCCCCTTCTCGCCGCGCCGGGGGCCGGCTGTGTTCTCGCCCGTTCAAGCAACGTCGCCGCCGCCGGGTTGGCTGCGGAAAACCGACCGGGATCGCATCTGCGAATCTGAACGGATGGGTTTTCGCTTGACGCTCAACCCATCCTGCGGAACACCCGGTCGTCCCTCACTGCGTCTTGGGGACGATCGGCTTGTCATCGATGAATTTGATCTTATTCACGTTCCACGAGCCGCCGGGCGCGCCGCTGCGCAGCGGCTCGATGGTCAGGCGCAGCTGATCGCCGGGCTTGAGCGATTTGCTGTTCCAGCCATCGCGAGCAAGGGCGCTCGGGCTGCCGCCTTCGAGGTTCCACGCCTCGACGTTGCCGTCCTTGTCTTTGATGTCGAGAATGATGAAGGAGTGGGGGCTGGTATATTTGAACTCCTTGACGACGCCGGTGACTTCCTGCGGGTGTTCCTGGTCAAACATCGCGAAGGAGTGATGGGCGATCGCAGCGCCGGTGAAGGCGACAAAAGCAGCACCCGCAAACACGGTAGCGAGGTAGGTCTTCATGCATTTTCCCCCGTTCGGTATTGCACCTGCCGGACATTTCAGCATGTCGCATGCAACGACAGCTTCACTGATAAAATACACTACTTGTCGGCTGCCGAGAAGGGGTTGCGGGAGGCCTTCTGGAGGCCTTCACCACGCGTCCCGGCCGCACTCGCGTCAGCGAATCGCGACGCAAGCAGAAGGCGATCTTAAGATTTCGCTTAAGTTTGTCATTGGCGGCCCACGGGTGCGGCTTGTGGCCGTCCGATGCCGTGTTCTGACCGGGGCTGCTTCAAGGCCGCCGGCAGGGTGCGTCGCTTCATCCGGGTGCCATCTCGATTGCGATCTTGCCGAAATGCTGATTGGCTTTCATCACCTCCAG
>JASHRR010000034.1 GCA_030037185.1 Xanthobacteraceae bacterium
ATGGGCCACTCGGTCAGCCCCAACACCGTACGCAAACTGCTCACCGAACTCGGGTTCTCGCGCCAGTCCAACCGAAAGGCCGACGAGGGCGCAAGCCATCCCGACCGTCAGTTCGAATACATCAATAAGGCTGTGGTTGCGGCGAGGCGCGTTGATACAAATTATGTCGACCTCCGGATTATGCCAAGTTTTCGAATTTGGCACGAAGCAAAGCCGCAACACGGCGATTCCAGCGTGGCAACATCGCTGGCGGTCCCGAGCGTAAAGAGATTTTTCTTTCCATAATCGTGGTGCTCTCCTCAGCGACCCAAGAACGTTAGGAGAGTTGTCATGTCAAATTCCACTGCCTCACGGGGGATGTCCGGTATCGACTACACTGGCCTGTCTACGCACGTTGATGCGTGTCTTCACGAGCTGATCGACCGAGGGTACGCCAAGCGGACCATCGATCGGTACCGTTGCGGACTCGACCATTTTTCCCGATGGCTGACCCGAGATAGGACTCCCTGGAACAGGGAGGAGGAGTTAGTTCGACGTTTTCTCTCTTCACATCTTCACGTATGTGACCGCCTGCACCTCTCCGCGGCATTGCGTCATTTGCTTCGTTTCCTGCGAGCCCGAGGGTACATCATCGCGGGCAACCATGGTGCGGGCAGAATAGAAGAGGAAGTACAACGTTTTGGCACCTATCTTGAGCGGGTCTGCGGCCTCGCCTCTAAGACCCGCAAGGCGCGAACGCATTTCATTCATCGATTCTTATCCGCGCGTTTTCCGCGCGGCCCTATCGACCTCAGCGATTGCAACCCCCAGCAAATTCGCCGGTTTGTTATAGACACTGTGCAAGGATGGAGGCCGGGCTCCGTAGCGGTGCTCTGTGGGGCCATGCGCAGTTACCTTCGCTTTCGTGCCGTGCACGGCGAGCGTACCGGCGCGCTGATGGCCGCGGTGCCGATTATTGCCGATTGGCGGACAACCTCGTTGCCCACCGCGCTGACCGAGGTGGAGATCGACCTTTTTCTCGATGCTTTTGATTGCACCAGCCTCGAGGGTGGCCGCAATTACGCGATCGCACGATGCCTGGTGGATCTCGGGTTGCGCGCAGGAGAGGTGGCGAGGCTTGAACTCGAGGATCTCAATTGGCGAGAGGGCACGTTACGTCTGAGGCGCACCAAAAGTAAGCGCGTTGATATGCTGCCGATCCCGGCCAGAACCGGGCAAGCCATCGTGCAATATCTGCAGCGGCGCCCGACTCAGCGCTCCAACCGTGCGCTCTTTGTGCGATACCGGCCACCGTTGGATGCACCGCTCACCGTAGAAATCGTGTACTGGGCGATGCGCCAAGCGTATGACCGCGCCGGTATTGCAAGACCCTGGGCGGGTACCCACTGCCTGCGCCACAGCCTGGCGTGTCATCTGGTTAATGTCGGAACCCCGCTCAAAGAAATCGCAGATGTGCTGCGCCACCGCAGCCTTAACACGACGCTGATCTATGCAAAATCCAACATTGCCCAACTGGCAGCGGTGGCGTTGCCCTGGCCGGGGAGGGTGTCATGAGCGCGATTATTCCGCTTGCGACCGAGGTTGAGGAGTATCTACGCGATCGCCGCCGTCTCGGTTTCTCCTTAGCGCGCGAAGGCACCCAGCTGCTGGCGTTTGCTAGCTTTGCCGACGCCCGCGGTTACGACGGGCGCCTCGTCGAAGCAATAGCCGTGGCATGGGCCCAGCGTGGACAGCCACGCCAATTGACTGCGGCACGGCGGCTTGATGTGGTGCGCCGGTTTTGCAGATATCGGCTACAGTTTGATGCGCGGACGGAAGTCCCCGGCACCGGTCTCTTCGGGCCCTCGACCCGTCGCCTTACCCCGCACATCTATGAGAGCAGCGAGATCGAGGCTTTGCTGAGCGCCGCGGCACGACTGCCCTGCACAAAGGGTGTGCGCGGGGCAACGTATGCCACGCTCTTTGGGTTGCTGGCGGCCACCGGTTTGCGCCTCTCTGAGGCGTTGTCCCTTCAGCGTGGCGACGTCGATCTCACCAACAGCTTGCTTACCCTCAAGAAAAGCAAATTCGCTCAATCGCGTGTGGTTCCCCTGCACCCCAGTACCACGCGTGCGCTCGCGAATTATGCGAGCGTCCGCGACCGGGCGATTCCGGCGCCGCTCCAAGCAGAGATGTTCTTTCTCTCCGCACGTGGCATCAAACTCGACTGTCGCACAGTCGAGTACACGTTTGCCCGACTACGAGAGCAACTCGGCTGGAAAGCACGCGGCCACCACGCTGCTCCCCGCCTCCACGATATGAGACACACGTTTATCTGTAATCGTCTCCTCGCCTGGTATCGGGAAGGCGTCGATGTGAACAGCGCGATCCTCGCCCTCTCAACATACGTCGGCCATACGCAGGTCACCGACACCTACTGGTATCTGACCGGCATTCCTGAACTGATGACCATCGCTGCACAACGCTTTGAACGATTTGCAACAGGGGGCGATCGATGAACGCACCCTCTGCCTCGATCAAGTTAGCGCCGCTTGTGCAGCAATTCTTTACCGAGAGGTTGATGGCACAAAGCAACGTGAGCCCTCGCACTGTCGCGGCCTACCGCGATACGTTCCGGCTGTTGTTGGCGTGGTTTGAGCAAAAGTTACACAAGCGCCCGGATCAACTTGCGCTCACCGACCTCGACGCGGCACGGATCGCAGCATTCCTCGATTACTTGGAAATCGAACGCCACAATGTCATTCGCTCCCGCAACGCACGCTTTGCTGCGCTCCGTTCCTTTCTCGGCTTTGCCGCTCACAAACAACCCGCCGCGCTGGGTACGATACAAGCTGTCCTTGCGCTACCCATGAAGCGGTTTGAGCGCCCGCTGCTCGGTTACCTCACACGCGAGGAAATCGAGGCGGTGCTCGACGCGCCGGATGCGATCACCTGGTGCGGTCAGCGAGACCGCGTGATGTTGGCGACGCTCTATAATACCGGTGCACGGGTCTCAGAGCTGATCAGTCTGGCGGTTGGAAACGCGGTGCTCGGGAGCTGCGCATACGTTCACCTGAAGGGCAAGGGCCGCAAGCAACGCACTGTGCCACTCTGGCGAACAACCGCAAGCTGTCTGCGGCAGTGGTTACGTACTTATCCACGGCCGGCGGACCAGCCGCTTTTTCCCAACCGGGCCGGCGGTCCGATGACACGAACCGGCGTTACAGATCGATTGCAGCTAGCCGTCGCAACGGCGGCACAGCGGTGCCCGACGCTGAAGCGTCATATCTCCCCACACACGGTGAGACATTCCACGGCGATGCATCTGCTACAAGCCGGCGTGGACCTCTCAGTGATTGCCCTGTGGCTCGGTCATGAAAGCACCGATACCACGCACATGTATGTGGAGGCAGATCTCGCGATGAAGGAGCGGGCACTTAGCGCCATCCAACCACCATCGGTCAAACCACTGCGCTTTCGCCCAAACGAGGATATGCTCGCCTTTCTGGAAGGACTGTGACCTACTAGGATTATGCACGGCTGACGGCGATTGCTGGACGACGCCGACCCCGACATCAAGGGCACTTGCCAACCGTGCTCCTATAAAGCCGGGGAAACCGTGCATAATCCGGAGGTCGACATAATTTGTATCAACGCTGATCACGGGCTGGCCGGCGCGCCTCGCCGCAACCACAGCCTTATTGATGTATTCGAACTGAGCATTGCGGTCGGGATGGCTTGCGCCCTCGTCGGCCTTTCGGTTGGACTGGCGCGAGAACCCGAGTTCGGTGAGCAGTTTGCGTACGGTGTTGGGGCTGACCGAGTGGCCCATGTCGGTAAGCGCTGATGCCAGCTTTTTGAGGCTCTTCGACACCCACAGCAGCGGGCGCATCGGATCGCCCAATGTGTCCGGCTCGACGAGAAGCCGGAGGGCGTCTAGCACCGCCGGATCACGTTCGGTCGTTGATACACCGCCGCCGCCTTCACGACGAATCCGGCCTTTGGGGAGTTGCGCCGTATCAAGGTCCTTCAGACCTCGTTCGATGGTGCTGCGCGCCAATCCCGTGATGCTCGACACCGCGGCCAAGCCACCCCATCCTGCGGCGCGTACTTCGCTCGCGGCCCACAATCGCCGTGTCCGCTCGTCTGCCTTCGAGGCGAAAGCTTCCCACCGCAGCCGAATCGCATCCCGGTCGATCATGCTGACCGTGGTAGCAATCAGCCGGTCGATTGAGAATCGCCGGCAGTCGAGTCATTCCGTCGCACTACAGGAAAAAAGCGATTCGGTTACCGTTGCGCCTGTCCTAAGGCCGCATCGATCGCTGGCCATATCCGTGCCGTTGCGCCTCATCGTGCGATTTTCCGAATTGCCGGGCACCAGCTACCGTCAACCTGACAGTCGGCACCTGATCGGTCAAGGACAAGCGCTGCTCGCGCAAGCCCCTCCTGCCGCAAGTCGCC
>JASHRR010000343.1 GCA_030037185.1 Xanthobacteraceae bacterium
TCCCGTGATCGGGGAAGAATCCATTCTTTTCCTTTGCCCCTCAGCAGGAAGACGGACGCGGCCTGCTTTATTAAAGATGCGACATGAAAAAAAGCAGTTACCCGGCGCACCCGGATTCGGACTTATTTCGGCGCTTTCAAAAGCGTGCGTTCATCCATGCCGTGATGTAATCAAACAGATTCTTGACCGTGTTGGAATATTGACCAACGCTGGTGGCGCAAGGCTCACAGGGCGTGAAGCCATGGGTGGCGCCCTCGATCACGACGAAATCCTTGTCCTTGCTCCGCGCCACATCATATTGGCGTTCGTTGTCGCGAATGAAGTAATGTGCGCCCATCGCAGTGAACAGCACCGGAACCGAAATCGATTGCACCGCGCAGATTGTCGAATTGTTGGTCGAGCAATAATCGATGTCGTCGATCGCGTCGTGCGCCCGCACCGCCTGGGCGCTCAGGAACGAGCGCAGTGTGAACACCTTGGTGCCGGAGCGGAAGGAGAGATTGCGGCGCGCTATGCTCGGATCGGCAACGAAGACGCTGTTGACGACCTGCATCGTTATCGTCCCGTCATTGCGCAGGAGCTTGACCGGACGCGAACTGCTGTTGATCGCGGCGATATCGGGTTGGGCGACGAACAAGCGTGCGTCCGCGCCGGCGCCGGCACCTGGATTGCCGCCGCGCGGGATGATCATGATGTCGTCGTCAGGATAGGGGTAAGCGTTGCGCTTGATGCGGTCGAGCTTGTCGCGCGCGATGTCGATCAGCCGGTTCATGCGATCGGCCTGCGCCTTGAAATAGCGCGCCTGAAATTCCTCGGAATAGTGAGACGGTCCGCTGGGATTGAAGCCGTTGTTTTTATCGAACATGTTGAGCGCGGCGATCGGCGGCGCATCCGGCGGATTGTTCTCGTTGGGCACAGCCGGATTGAGGCTGCGCAACAGATTGATGGCGTTGCCCGGATGCGCATCGGCGAACACGATGCCATCTGCCGGCATCAGGCCGGCGAGATCGTCGCCGCATGGGGTCAGCTTGTTCGCCCCCTTGCAATATGCCGGCCCGTTTTCGGCGACCGCCTGATAGAATGACATCAGCGGCCCGCCGCCGCTGTGGGCGAACAGTACCACCCTGGTGATACCGGGCTGGCGGCGCAGGAAATCGACCCCGGCCTTGACGTCGAGCGGCAGCTTCTCGAAATCGACGAGCGCTTCGTTGTTCTCATAGCGTGTGTTCATGCACAGCAGCAGGAAGCCGCGGCGCGACAGCTCGGTGCAAGCGCGGTGATTGAGGAAATTGGCGGTCCGATGCATGACGAGAATGCCGACATGCGGCGCTGGACCGGAGTCGGGCTTATACAACGCTGCCTTGCTGATGCCTGGAAACGCTACGAACTGCGGATTCGACTGTGCCCGCGCTGAGCCCAGGGCAAGGCCCAGCATGATGGCGAGAGCGAGTGCGGTGCGCTGCATGGCGGTCCCCCTCGATGAGAATGATACCGGGTTCAGGAATTGCTGGCGAGTGATGCTCAATGCACTTCGAACGACCAATCAAGCTGCGCGACAGCAGATCTCGTCGGGTCCCGGCGAGGAGGTCGCCGCCGGAGAATATCGCGGGGCCGTGACAAGCCACGACCTGGCAGTGATCACACTCCGCTCTCGCAAGCCGGAGGGCTGGCGTGCCGCGTCCCGCGTTGAGGCTTTGATGGCGCAAGCTTCCATCTCGCCCGCGCGCACCCATCGAATATCTTCGGCAAGCGTTCATGCGCATGGTTTCTCCTCGGTGGGCGTGCCCGCTCTGAAGTGACAGAAACTGACAGTGCATGGCCGCATAGTAGAGTCGAACACGGTTGTGATCGACCGACGCCGAGGGCAGCCTCCAACACGTCTTCGCTATCTTCTCGACGCCGTCAAACAGCCGATACCGAAAATCATAGCGCCGCTCTGCTCACGCAGCGCGGTCGTTCACAGTATCTTGATTTCGTGTGCTTCTTCTTGCCGCTTGCGCAAGCGACGATTCATGCTGCTGTCGAATTTCCTGACTTGTGGGTCGAGAAGGGCGGGTGCGGATCTTCAGTCATGCAAATCTCTCTGTCGTCGACCGTTCGCCTGCCGAATTTTGGCCGCCCTTTTGGCCTATGATTGTCTGCAGCAGGGGAGCTTCATCCTCACTGCGAGGAACAATCCGCTGGGGTTCGGGTTCTTCAATGCCAGCTCATCATAAGTCGTCGGAAATGACCATAGTAGTTCGCCAGCGCCCACGCGGGCCAATGTTTTTGCGCGCCAGCTTGACTCTCTGCATTGCCGCGATGGCGGCGCTCGTTGCTGGAAACGCGGCGGCCCAGGGCTGTTTCCTTTTCTTCTGCCCGCCTGGCGTGCAGCCGGGCTCGCAAGGCATGCCAGCGCCGGACCGACCAGGCGAGCCAGCTCGGCCATTCTCGAGCGGAGAGGACCTGCCATATTCGACGATCTATGCGGCGAGGACTGGTGAACCCTTTCCGGTACCAGCTGTGCGATTGTCGGATGTCAATCCGACCTATCTCCGCAAGTCCGTTTACTATCGCACGGACGAGCCGCCCGGCACGATCGTGATCGATCCGCAGGCGCACTTTCTTTACCTGGTGGAGGACGGCGGACGCGCGCTTCGCTACGGTGTGGGCGTTGGCCGGAGCGGCTTTGAATGGTCGGGCGTTGCGACCATCCACAAC
>JASHRR010000344.1 GCA_030037185.1 Xanthobacteraceae bacterium
AAACCATTACCAGTCGGCATCAACTCCGGCAATACCGCTTGACATATTGCTTCCGGGAGAACAGCGCAAAAACCAATTCTATGACAACAAGACGTACTCCGCCAAAGTAGGCTATGATTTCAACGAAGATTTCGGAATCAACGCCACCACCCGTTACACGCAATCGAAGCTTAACTTCAACGGTACCGGAGATGATAATTTGTCCTTGGCGCCGGACTTTACCACCAGCACTCAGAACCTGTCTGAGTCGTTTTCACGCGCCGAAGCCGTGTGGAAGATGTACGACGGACCCCTCGGGACCTTCAGAAACTATTTCGGCGCCGCCTACTCTTATACATCGACTTCGGATATATCACCGCAGACCGGAGACAACGGGATACCACCCGGATTTGGGCCCAGCACCTTTACTGGCGAACGCGAAAAGCTCGACTGGCGCGGCGTGTGGACCTTCCTGCCGAAGGAAGTGCTGGTGATGGGTCTTGAAGACGAGCATTTCGATTTGACGCAAGTCAATCCCAGTGGAGGCACCCCATGCGCAACCCCTGGCGCAGGCTGCGCCGCCTCAAATGCCAACAAAGCCGGCTATCTGGAGCTGCAAACCAATTTCTATGACCGGTTTTTCTTTGCCGCCAACGGGCGGATCGATGACAACGAACAGTTTGGCGAACACGAAACCTTCCGGTTAGCACCCGGCTTCCTTGTGCCCTTCACGGACACGAAACTGCAGGCAAGCTGGGGTACTGGCTTCAAAGCTCCGACACTGGAGGAACTTTACGTCAACTTTCCAGCCTTCAATTTCTTCGCCAATCCTCACCTCTTGCCCGAGACTGATACTGGTCAGGATATCGGATTCGAGCAGCCGCTCTTTCAAAACAAGGTCCGTTTCGGGGTAACCTACTATCACATAGACTACGTCAACCTCATCCAAGCCAATGTCGCGCCCAGTGGGGCCTTCGAAACGTACGAAAATGTCGGCCGTGCTAGAACATATGGCACCGAATCCTTCATCCAGTGGAACATTTCTCCTTGGCTGAACTTCCGCGCAGATGTTACCACGACCACCGCAATTGACGAACTCACTGGTCAGGCACTGCTGCGCCGACCGAGAGACAAGGAAACCTTTAAGGTGACTTGGAAGCCTCTCGACGACCTGACCTTTTCGACAAGTGTGATTCATGTCGGGCCGTGGGTCGACATAAACAATCCCGGCACCGTAACCGGGCTGCCGGGTTCGCCGTACACACTGGTCAATCTCGCGCTCAACTGGAAGTACAGCGACGAGATTACGCTGTTCAGCCGCATCGATAACCTGACCAATGTGCAATACCAAGACCCGATTGGTTTCCTGCGCCCGGGCTTCGGCGTCTATGGCGGAGTGCGGCTGACTGAGTTGCTGCCCACCTTCAAATAGCATGGTCGCCGTCTGTGCGTGATCCTCGCTTGACTTGTCCTTCGGGCCTGACCGTTATTTCTCTGGCCGCCGCCCTTGCGCTTGGGATTGGCGCATCAGCCGCTGCCGAACTGGCGCACAAGCCGACCCGCATCGTCTCGATCAATCTCTGCACCGACGAACTGGTTCTGCGGCTCGCTGATCCCCGGAATGTCGTTTCCGTCTCCTATCTGTCTCGCAATTACTATTCAAATGTCATTGACCTCGCGGAAAACATTCCTGTCAATCATGGTCTGGCGGAGGAGATCGTTCCCCTCAGGCCGGATTTGGTGGTGTCTGGACTATACACCGCGCGTACCGCTGCGGCGCTGCTCAAACGGACCAATATTCCAATTCTCGATCTCGACGTACCGCGAACCATCCAGGAGGTGATGGATCAATATCGCGACGTCGGTGAAGCACTTGGCGAGCCTGAGCGTGCTAGACGGATCGTTGACGAAATAGAGGAACGCATCGCCGCAATGCCGCCGGCCCCTCCGCCGCTGCCGCGCGCGCTTGTTTTCAATTTGAACGGTTTTACCATCAGAAAGCGCTCGTTAGAGGATGATATCATCACTCGGGCCGGCATGGAGGACCTTTCAAGGACGTTTGGAATTGAGAGGTACGGTCAGATTTCTCTTGAAACCGTGGTAACGAGCAAGGTTGACGTATTGATCCTGAGTCAGTTACGCGATCGGCCGCCAGCAATTGGTTCTGAAGTGTTGCGTCATCCGGTACTTGATGCAGTTGCCGACCGTACGCGGCAGATCGTGGTGCCGAGCAAATTGTGGATCTGCGCCGGCCCCGAGAATGTGGACGCCATTGATCTTCTGAGAGGCGTCGCCACCGAAGTCCGCCGCGAGGCGGCAAGCAGATGACCATAGTTCAGGCGATCGGCCGGGTTGCGCGACCGCGGCTATCGGCATACGCCGTCTTAATCGTCTCTCTCTCAATCGCCGCGATCCTGTTGTTCACTGTATCGCTTTCCATCGGCTATGCGCCGCTCGACATACCGCGCGCGGCCCGCGATATTTTTGAAGGTCATCAGACGCTTGCTGCGTTGGTTTTGCGGGAGCTGCGCTTTCCGCGCGCGCTGCTCGGCGGCCTTGTGGGTTTCAGTCTGGGCATGACCGGCGCCGCGATGCAGGGATTGTTGCACAACCCGTTGGCTGAGCCAGCAATCATCGGGGTTTCTGGCGCGGCCTCCTTTGGCGCCGTGTTGACATTCTATTATGGTATAGCTGGTGCTTTTTCCCTGGCGCTCCCGCTGGGACGAATCGCCGGCGCATTCGCTGCCACATTTGTGCTCTTCGTCATTGCGGGCCGTGGCGCAGGAACGATGACGCTGATCCTCGCTGGTATTACCATTAACAGTTTCACGGCCGCGCTCACTGCACTAGCTCTAATCTGTCGGCCAATCCATTCGCTGTCAACGAGATCGTGTTCTGGCTCATGGGTTCCTTTGCCGATCGGAGCCTGCCGTATGTTT